>CAWIYT010000137.1:0-10942 GCA_963840085.1 uncultured Nitrososphaerales archaeon | reverse complement strand
ACATATACAATAATACCATCATGAATACTATAAACGGTATAGTTGTCAAGACTGCGTGCAGCTAATAACACATTTCATTTTAATAAAATAGTAAATGCTACAGAATCTGGAATATTAAATGTTAAAGGAGATCCAGGTACAGTTGTTGGCAATACATTTGAGAACAATAAACTAATTAATTCTAAAGTTAGTCCTACTACTAGTAGTAATACTACTTCTGCTACTATAGCAGTAGATAATGATGATAATGATAATGAGTCAGAAAAGGAGAAAGGAAAGAAAAAGAAGTAACAGCAGGAGAGAGATAAGAATTATAACAACAACAAGATAAAGGTTAAATGACAATGATACTAGCACTAAATCAAATTTGTTACATCTTAAATAATCTATTAAATGGAATTGATAAAAAACGATAAAATAATAAAAATTTGTTGATTTTAAATAATAAAATTACAAATTCAATTCTTCACTTTCTAATAATTTTCTGTCATTCTCATTTGTCAAATCTATTAATTTCATCTCCCCATATTTTTTAAAAGGAAATTGATTAATGAAATATTTATTGTGTGTAACAAAGTAATTACAGTTATATGCATATCCAGTAAACATATGTATTGCATCAGTAGGAGATAAATGAAAATCTTTGTTAATATTCTTGAATCTGTAATTATATTATGGTCTAAATATACAAAGTTAAACATTGCATTCTCATTACTTATTATTTTTCTAATTCTTTCTACTATGGAGGAATTATTTTCTTGATATCAATATTTGATAATTCAAACATTCCTGTTTTTTCATTTATTTTTTGTGAAATTTTATCCATAACTGCAATTATTTCATTGATTATCCATATTAAAGATATTATTTGTAAATCATTTCTATTTGTAAATATTATTATTTTTGATACTAAATCAGAATCAATTTCATTATGAAATTCAGTTACTAAAGCAGAAGTATAAAAATAGAGTAAAATATTTTTCATCAATTTTATATTTCACACATTTTGAGTAGCTCTTTGTTGATATCTACTTTACTCCATATTTTTTTATTTGTTCTTCATCTGGTTGTACATTTTCTGCACCAAAGTGCTTTGTTGAATACATGTAAAAGTCTTTCCTGTTATCTATTCTCTTGTCCAACTGGCTAACCCCTTGTTGGACGTGACCTATCTTTCTATGATAAGGTCTTGCTTGTTGAATGGGGATATGTGTCAGCTGCTGTATATGTGAGCCATCAAAAGAGCTCTGATAGATGTTTGCAGCTTTGTCTGGCTGGTTGGTTACTGGTAATAGTATCACAATAAAAAGAAAAGGAGGTGAAAGAGAGAATAACAACAAGATTAGAACCAAAAAATAAAGATTACTATATTGCAGTAGACATTGGAAAGAAAAATTGTGTTGTATGTATAACAGATAAAGATGGTTCTATAATAGAAGAAACAAAATATGATAATACTCTACAGGAAGCAGAAAGATTTGCTTCTCATTTGGATAAAAAATATTGTTACAGAAAATGTCATGCAGTTTGTGAATCAACAGCCAATATGTGGATCAAGACATATGAAGCATTTGAGAAACATGGAATAGATATCAAACTGGCAAATCCTCTGAAGACAAAAGCAATAGCAGAAGCAAGGATAAAGACAGATAAACTGGATGCACAAACATTAGCACATCTACTACGATCTAATTTGATTGCAGAATCATATATCGCTCCAAACAAGATAAGAGAAGATAAATCTTTACTACGACTGAGAATAAACCTGGTATCTGATAGAACCAGAGTGATGAATAGAGTACATTCCTTACTGGATAAATATGACCTGAAATGCAGATATGAACACATATTTGGTGTAAATGGTATCAAATGGCTAAAGAGTGTAGAACTAAAACTGAAAGGAAATGACCAGATTCAACTTGCTAACTACATTCACAATATTGAATTTCTAAATTCTGAAATAACACAGATTGAAAAACAGATATCTGTTGAAGCATCCAATAACGAAAACGTAAAAATACTAATGAGTATGACTGGAATAGACTATTTTTCTGCAATGCTCATTAGTTCTGAGATAGGAGATATATCGAGATTCAGTACTGCAGGAAAACTTGTGTCATGGTGTGGATTGTGTCCAACGGTACATCAATCTGGTACTTCATTATATATGGGCAGAATGAAAAAAGATGGAAATAAAAAGATAAACTGGATTATGATTCAAGCAGCAAATACTGCATCAAGAACAGACAATGATAGACTAAAGAAATACTATATGAATATAGCCAAAAGACATGGACATCATGTGGCAATAACACATATGTAGCAAACAAGATGGTTAGGATAATGTGGTCTATGCTAACATACAAACAACTGTACAATGAAAGAAAAAAGGAACTGTATGAGACAAAACTTAAGAGGATGCAGAAGTAACGTAAGGTGATACATTCCTGTATCATACTGACAGATAAAGTATCAAACATGACACAGCAGAAGTGATATTTGGATAAAGGAATACGTTCAGTGGAGACTTTTACATAGATGCACATCTATGAAAATCGATAATATGATACAAGATTTTGATAGGAACAAATTGTCAATATTGATTCTCCATATAACTGAAGATTCACTTTTTTAATCAAAATTGACGAAAATCATAGTTGTGCAACAAAGCACATCAAAATACTTTAATAGAGCACCCAATTCTTTTGCTATTTGGTCAGATTCGATAAATCCTGATAATTTCTTTTTTTTATAGTTATTATCTATAACCATTATTGAATCAAGGTTATTATTTCTATATTTTATAAGAACATTAAGAATAATTTCTATCTGTATTTGTCCAAAAAGATGTCTCGGAATATCTTTCGGTTTAATTTCTACTTTTAAAATTATAGGATAATTTTCAACAATATTTGTTTTAATTACTGATGAGTAAAAGTTATAGTAAATTCCTTTTTTTTTAACAATAACAAATTTATGAAATTCCATTCCTCTGAACTTTTAACCTTTACCTATTTTTCCATTTAGCCTTTCTAGATGATTAGATTATTGTTAGCGCGTTAGTCTATCATTTCTAATTTATCTTCATTTATGCTATATATATTCCACAACTTTTTTTGAATTAGCTTCATTGTCATGCAAAATGTAAGTACAAATTATTCTAAAATGAATTTGCTTCTTTACTCACTGACCAAAAAATCAACAATTTTTTATTGTACTTATTCTATTAGTATAGCATGCTAAAGTCCGAGTCAATACTACAGTTTGGTTCTTGGTGGGTGTTATATATTGTAGCCTCTGTGTAACACCCCCACTTTTCAACACTAATTTACAACTCCATGATTCAACAGAATCGAAATTTACAATTAATGTATGTTAAAATAATTATTTAGAAAGATAGTGATTGATTGCACTTCCCAATAGATAACAAACAAAAACAATTGAAAATAATGAAAATCCATAAAGGATTATTTTTGATTTTATATTTTTGTAATTAATTTTAGATGGTTTCTTTATTTTCATTATTATATTTCTTGTTGTGTAAATATAGTAAAGGGGTTCATATTATTTTTGATTTTCTTGAATTTCTCTTATTAGATTTACAATAAAATATATATTATTACGATTTATCATATTATTTAATTAATTATTGGATAAGTCTTCGTCATCATCAACGGCATTTCAAGAGGGTAGAAATGCTGCTTGGCTTTCTATGTGGACGCTATTAGCAATAGGAGTAGCAGAAATATCTATTTCAACATTCACAGGTAGTTTAACCCTGTTTGCAGATGGTCTTGATTCCATGGCTGATGCTCTCATATCGTTTATAGTATGGTTTGGTATTTTTATGATTCAGAAACCAAGAAATAAATTCTTTCCATATGGTTATACAAAAGTAGAGAGTTTTGCTGCATTTATAGCAGCTGTAGTTGTTGTTATTTTAGGCTCATTTATTGTATATAATGCTTATGAAAGAATACTTCATCCAGTAGAAACAATTAATCCAGAAATAACTCTAGCCACTCTTTTGGCTGCTGGTGTAGTTTCCTTGCATAGGGCATTCAGAGTAAGAAAAATTGCTAAAAAATATAATTTGATATCGTTGAATTTAGATGCAAAAAATTCTATAAAGGATAGATCTGCTTCCTTTGTTGGTTTTGGCAGTGTTCTTTTGGCTGAATATGTTG
The DNA here is from genome assembly GCA_963840085.1 of uncultured Nitrososphaerales archaeon. GTDB lineage: Archaea > Thermoproteota > Nitrososphaeria > Nitrososphaerales > Nitrososphaeraceae > TH1177. The sequence goes on along the minus strand of CAWIYT010000137.1, from coordinate 6,755 downwards.
GAATACCATATATGGATTCTGTTGGAAGTATCATAATAGCAGGTTACATCTTTTTCATGGCATATGTTGCCTTAAAAGAATCTACACTTGTTCTAGTTGATGCAGTAGATGAGCCATGGTTAAGTGACCGTATAAGAAGATATATTGAAAAGAACTTTAAGGTAAAAGTGATAAATGTTTTGATAAGACCATTAGGACATTCTTTTGCCGTTGAAGCAAATATTAAATTAAATCCTCTGATTACATTGACAGAGACTACTAGAATTGTTGAGGAAATACAGTCATCTATTATTAAAACCTTTAAAACAGCTAATACATTAGTTATACCACATCCTGGTTCTTCTTCTACTGTTGATTGATTGATGTTGATATTGATTATTATACTAAAAGTTTAAGATTTATCATATTATCTTTTTAAGTCGGGTAAAAGTAAATCATACAATACAAGTCATTGATTTTCCTATTTATTTAAATAAACCAAAAAAGAAGCCACCATCATCTTTTTTTTGTTCATCCATTTTTGTAGTTGTATTTTTTGTCATCTCTTTTTCGCCATTTATATTTCCTGAATTATCTTCATTTTGTTCTTGTTGTTGTTGCAGAGATAAACTTTTGTTGGATGCTGTATTGCCGCTACTATTACCATATTTTATATTTTCACAATCATTTTCTGGAACTGCATCCTTTTGTGTAACATTAAAATCCGTTATAGTGTCTGTTCCTGTTCCGCATATGAATATATCTTTGCCAGATCCTCCTGTTAAGGTATCGTTACCTGAACCTCCTATTAGCATATCATTTCCTCTATCACCATATATTCTGTCATTTCCATCTCCACCTTCTATACGATCATTTCCTGATTTTCCCCATAAAATATCTCTTCCTTCATTACCATAAATGATATCATCTCCACTTCCATCACTGATGTTATCTCCTCCTTCTTTTCCTGCAATTGTATCATTACCACCAAATCCTTTTATTTTATCTTGATTTTTTGTTCCAGTAATATTATCTGAATTTTCAGTTCCATTAATGTTCTCAGCCCATGCCATATTGATAATATTGTATTGGTGGTATTGGCGATCTTGTTGTTGTTGTGCTTCACCAACAAAATCAATTCCTATAAATATAAAAAATAAAGATCCTAATATACAAAATAATGAAGGATAAGTAAAAGTTTTTGAGAGATTTACATTTTTTTTATTGTTTAAATACATTATTACTTTGTTTATTATTATTAATAGATGTAATCCATTACAATTTAAACAATTTTTTCTATTGATTTTTACCATATCTCTTTCTTAGTTAATAAGAAGTAAAAAATCATTTAAAGAAGTATTGCAAGATTTGTACTTAAGATTGGTATCATAATTTTTATCTAAAATTTGGGTTATTTTATATATGAATAAAAGAATAACAATAACAGATAAAATTTTTTTAGTTTTTGTAAAAAACAGTTAGAGCAAAGGACATCTAATATTGGACAGTTATTTGTTATCGAGTCTAATTTTTAATAAGGTTGATTATTTTATATCAATATAAAGTATAATAAATAAAAAAATAAAAAAAATTACGGTTGTATAATATACATATTATTATGCAATAATGGTGATGGTGATCTGAAGATTGCAAGTAGCAAACCTCTTTAATACAGAATCAAAGATAGACTAGATAAATAGATAGAGAAGTCATAATAAATTTTAATAATCAATGTTGAAACAATAAAAATAATCCAAATGTAGAATAATAACTAAAACTTACTATTCCATTTAATCTTTTACAATTTTAAATTCATCCAGAATCTCTTTTTTCTTTCCATTTTCAATAAAAGTACCTGTTAATGTCTTTTGATCATTTTCTAGTGTAATATCTAGTATTCCAAATGTACCATCAACTCCTTCAGCGGAAAAATCTTCTTTTGAAGATAATGACATATCATGAGCTCCACCAGTTCCACCAGTTACAAAGACAGTTCCTTTTGGATTTTTATAGATATCGGGGTTACTATCTTGTACTATGGGTTCATCATCGTCATCGTCGTTAAAAGAAATTGGATAGGTTCTCTCATAGACATGAAAGTGGCCTTGTAAAGCCAAATCTACTTTGTACTTGTCAAAAAGAGGATGATAAGTTTCTCTAAAATCTGTTTCTTCTTCAAGAGAACCAGACCCATACATATGTCGATGATAATATACAATAATCCAATCAATAAATGGATCTTTAGAATATTTTTCAAGATCTCTGATAGCAAATTCATATTGTTCTGAATCTTCATCATAATCGGTCTCTGTAGATAATGCTAAAAAGTGCATATTTTTATAATTAAAAGAATAGTATTGCTTTTCTAATCCAAAAAATTCCATATAGTCTTCTGTTAAATCTTTGGAATCAACTTCATGATTTCCCATGACAATTTTAGTTTTATCTGCTATGGGTTCTATCATCTTTAACCAACATTTAGCTTTTCCATTATATGACAAATCACCAAGAGCTAAAACTAGTTCTGGATCTTGATCTTCAATGTTATCTACTGTATCTTTTGCTTCACCAGTGCAGTCCCAATCCCCTACAGCTACAAAGTTAAAATTAGTATTTGTATCGGTATTGGTATTTGTATTGGTATCTCTATCTTTAGTATCAAATGATTCAGTAAAATGTTCATCATTTATTTTTTCATTTATGTTGAGATTGTCATAAGATGGTGTTACTTCTTTATTATCATTAATTTCACTTTCAGTAGATTGTTTTATCTGATTAATGTTATTGTTATTATTTTGATAGGGAATAGTATCCTCTTCTAAATACTCATTAGGATCAAATACGTAATTGAAATCAATATCGCTACTTGTACTGCCATCATCATCATCAGGTTCAAGTGCGTAAACATTTACAAAAGATTTAGAGTTAAAATCTAAATTATCGAAATTATAAAAAATAAATAACATTAAACTCATTACAAAGATAAAATTAAAATAATTATAATTATTGCCATTCATAAATATCAAAATAATCACAATATCTTGAAAAAAGAATATAATAACATTATGCCAATTATTTTATTGGAGAAAGTTATATTCTAATTTTATAACTAATTTGTATTCAATAAATGATAATTATTTTCTTTTAAAAGTTTCTAACAAATTTTTATTTATAAGAGACATGACTTTTAGTTGAAAATTATTCTATAGTTGTTTAGAAAAAAAATCTATATTCTTTTTTTGCAATTTATATATATGCTTAGTTCTTATTATTTCCTTAGAAACAAAATTGAATAAAAATATTTTTATTATATTGTTATCTTTATCTATTATACTTTCTTTTGCAATTTTTACTCATACTTTTTGTAATAATAATATTTACATTTATGCACAAAAACAAAAACAACAACAAGGAAAACAACAACAAGGAAAACAACATCTCGGTGCTGAAAATATTACTCTTTATGATCCAAATTTAAAAATTGAATTAGTAACATCTGGTCTTGATTTTCCTACTACAATGGCATTTTTAGGTCAAGATGACTTTTTAATTCTTGAAAAAAATACTGGCAATGTGAAAAGAGTAATAAATGGAACTCTAATAGAAAAGCCTCTTTTACATGTTAATCCAAGTATAAAAGATGAACGTGGCTTGCTAGGAGTTGCTGTTAGCAAAAAGAAAAATTTTTATGATAATCCATTTTTTATCACAAATAAAAATTTAACACATACTGTCTTTCTATCTTATGTCGAATGTAAAGATTTACAAAAAAATACAGGTTGTGAAAATAGATTATATAGATATGATTTAGACAATAAAAACAATGTACTTGTAAATCCAAAGTTACTGCTAAAGGTTCCTTCATTTCCTGATCCTTCTCATATAGGAGGAATAATAAAAATAGGACCTGATGAAAACCTTTATGTTACCGTAGGAAACTTCCAAAATACTATTCCAACAGTAGTATATAAAACTCCTACTCAAAATTATGAGAATAGTCATCCTATTGATGGAAGAGCTGGTATTTTGAGGATGACACAAGATGGTTATCCAGTTTTATATTCTAATAACGGTAGTGGAGTAATTGGAGATAAATATCCTCTTGACGCTTATTATGCATATGGAATAAGAAATAGTTTTGGAATGGATTTTGATCCTGTAACAGGAAAGTTATGGGATAGTGAAAATGGACCACAATTTGGAGATGAGATTAATCTGGTTGAACCTGGCTTTAACAGTGGTTCTGATAGAGTATATGGTATTTGGGAAGCTAATGATTTGGGAGATATGTTAAAGAACAAAAATGGTGAACCTGTAGTAGTAGGAGATAATCCCGCAAATCTAGTTGATTTTAATGGGAAAGGACATTATAGTTCTCCAGAATTTATATGGATTAAAACAATAGCTCCTACTGCCTTATCATTTCTTGATTCAGATAAACTGGGATCTCAATATAAAGATGATATATTTGTTGGATCTGCTGATGGTGGCTATCTATTCCATTTTAAACCCAATAATACCAGAGATGGATTAGTTTTAAAAGGTAATTTAACAGATAAAATTGCATATAATAGAACAGATTATGATGATATCCTATTAGGAGAAGGTTTTAGTATTATTACTGATGTAAAGCAAGGTCCAGATGGTTACTTGTATGTTGTCTCAGGACTAAAGCAATCTAAAACAGAAAAGTTTGGTGCTGTTTTTAGGATTATGCTTACTGAATATAGTAACAATAGCAATAGCAATACAAAACATGATAGCATAATTCTACATACACAAGAAGAAGAAGAAGAAAAAAGTGGTAATGTATTAAATGGAAGTACTAATAAAAATAATACTAATACTAATTCAATGACAACAAACTCAGAAAATATACCTAAAAAAATGGATACAAATATACTTTCAGCAATAGCACCAAAGTTAGCAAATACAACTAAAATAATAGATGTAAAAGCATGGGATAAACTCTTTGTACAACAGAAACAAGAATGATAGAAGAAAAAGAAGAGGAGGAGAGAAAATAAATTTTTTTTGAAATATGGGTGCCATATTTATTTTATAATAATATTAGCCAATAGACTTGATATTAGAAAATTATGAATGAGTCTTTCAATTTATTAGATCTAATTCATAAATATTATAGCCAGTAGATGTCGTTGCCACAAATGAATGAATTTGACTATTTGCCTTTTCTAATTTTATTTTGTTGAAGCAAAATAATATTTATTATCATCAGATTGATCAGACTTTTCTTCTTCTTCATCATCATCAGAATAAGTTTTTTTCCCACTGTTATCTTTTGAAATCACAAATCTATCTAAAACATCACGATGATCTGTTTCATAAAATGTTCCCATTAGTGTATGTTCATTATTTTTGAGGTCAAAGTTCAAAAATCCAAATTGACCTTTTTGAATTACGTAATAAGAATGAAAGTAAGTAATTTTATGTAATGCATCCCCCGCTGTACCTGCTGTCACAAAGATGATTCCTTGATTGTTTGTATACTTATTATTATAATTATTATTATTTTGATCCATTACAATAGGATAAGTAGAATTGTCATTGTTATACGATAGGGGCAGAGATCTCTGATAATATTGTGTATGACCAGATAAGACAAGATCAACTCGGTATGATTCAAATAATTCATGAAATGTTTTTTTCAAGTTTTCAGAAGCTTTTTTATCAAAATCAGAAGAAGTATACATAGGCTTATGAAGGAATACAATTCGCTGCCTTGTTGCGCAACTCATCATTCCTAACACATTTAGCTAACCTGTTATGGTAATACTACATGAGAAATTGGAAGAAATACAATGAATCTTTGGTAAAGAGAGGAGAGGTATTACTTGATGTTTTTGATATTATTGATAACTGGGATTACGAATTAGAAGAGAAGAATAAGAACAAGGAAGGTAGAAGATTTGTATATCCAGATTCATTTATTAAATTACTAGGATATATGAGAGCATACTTTCATTTACCATACAGACAAACAGACGGAAGGTGTAGTACGAGAACATGCTTCAAACACATTACCGTCTATTCCTCATTATAGTAACATTAGTAGAAGAATAAACAGACTGGATATCAAGATTTCCGATGATGTTGCCAAATCCAGTTTACTATGATGACTATTTTGTAATTGCAATTGATTCTACCGGTATTAAAGTTACAAACAGGGGAGAATGGATTAGACACAAGTGGAATGTCAAAAGAGGATATCTTAAGATACATCTAATAGTTGATATCAAGAAGAAAAGAGTATTATCACTAAAAGTAACCAGTGAACAAATACATGATGGTAAAGTGCTGCCAGAATTGATAGATGATATAATAATAAAACAGAACAAGGTAATAGAAACTGCTATCATGGATGGTTCCTATGACAGTAACAAGAATTTCCAATTTCTGTCATTTAGGGGAATCAAACCTGCAATAAAAGTACGAAAGAATTCTAAATGTAGAAAAACCAATCACTATCTCAGAGACAAGAATGTACAATCACAGAAAGCCGATCTACAACAATGGAAGGATAGCGTTAGCTATGGTCAGAGACGGATTGTCGAATCTGTTTCTTCCTGTATGAAGAGAATGTTTGGAGAATATGTTACTGCTATTAGATTTGAAAACATGGTAAAGGAGATAATGCTGAAAGTATCGTTGTATAATTGGTTTCAGAGCATAGCCATTACATAATCATCAATTAGTATTGGAAGATAGAGATAAATGATTATCTAAATGACTTGTGCAAAGCACAATTCGCTGCT
>CAWIYT010000136.1:0-12522 GCA_963840085.1 uncultured Nitrososphaerales archaeon | reverse complement strand
GTAACTCCACTGTTCTATACTCATATTTATTATCATCAGTTTGGTATTGGCTATAATAACTATCTCCATTGTCGTATCCTTGTCCCATTGCTACTGTATTGTTGTTAAATAATGGCATTGCTGCATGTTTATTATGATTTCTAGTTGCTAATTTTTATTAGTTAAATCAATTGTGAAAATGATTTGTTTAATTATTTGTAATAAAGTCTAATATATGTTCTCTTAGACAATCTTATGTTTTTTTGTTAGTTGGTTGGTTGATTTAATTATCAAATAAGCAGCAAATTTACAGATGTATATCTCCCTCTCCCTCTCTTAATGTATCTATCCAATTGATAAATAACCATCTTTTTTGTCTATGCATTATGCCTAATCTTGACCCATGGATAAATAAAAATAATAATAAAAATGAGGATACTGTAACAAAAACAATAAACAAATTTGAAAATCATTTGCTATCTATTAAAACTGAACGTCAAAAAATGATTCATCCTAACTCACATCCTACGTATAATGAACGTCATCAAAAGATTATAGAAATGATAGATTGGACTATGGATAAATATACAGCAACAATCAATACACAAAAGATGAACGAACAAGTAATAACAGATAACATTATTGAAGAACTTGGGAAAAAGAGAAATTGCTATATAAAAAGAAAGAAGCTCTACTAAAAGATGAGGTTTGGAAGTACTCAGAAGAAGAAACTATTGATTATATTCTTTTCATAATTCGTGAATTGACAGATAGATTGATTTAAAATAAAAAAAATTAGTCAGAAATTAATTTAAATTTTTATTTTACTTATTAGTTAGAATTACATCTTCAGAAAAATGTTGTACATTGTTATCTCCAATTGTAGTAATAAATAAATAATTTAAAACAATATTATAAGAAACTTCCAGAAAAATTCGATTTGTAATTCTATGTGAGATTTTTTTCATAAGTTATATAAATAATCTCCTGCTCTATTATTCAAATGAAATATCAAAATATAATTGTCTACTTAGTAATACCACTTGCTCTCTTATCTATTCCGTCATTGCTAGAAAATGTCCAAGCTCAGACTAATTCAGTCAACCAAACAGCACCACAACCACAAAATCAAAACATGAATGTCACCTCTCAGGCATTAATGAAAGTAGATATCTTTGAATTAAAGGATACTTTGATGAAAGCAAAGTTAGCAATAGTCGATGAAAATTTCAAAGAAGCACTAACAGGTGTTAGAGATGTTGAATCACAATTATTAGAAATAGAACCTTCGCCTACTAAATTTCTAAGTGTTTTACATAAAGCTATCCAAGCCATAGATAGTTCAGACATTGACAAATCATTAGATACTCTTACTAGGATTCAAGTTACTATATTAAAAGCAGAGACCCAAATATTCAAAGCTGCAGTGGCAGATCCTCAAGTGATGCAACAATTTGATACTATAAATAAACCAAATATTAATGAAGAAGAAGAAGATTATGAAGAAGATTGAAGAAGAATGGATACAACAATATATTAATAATGAGGAACCAAACACTGAAGAAGAAGATTATACAGAAATAGAAGATTCATAAAAGAACTTTCTTCTTTTTAATAATTGATATAATTCACTGTAAGTTGAATCTGTCTTTATCTTTTCCCCTACTCATTGGACCAATACCTTTATTCATTGCATTTTTTAAAGCACAGTCGCTACAGATCCTGCCTTTCTCCCATGAATCTAGTATCCTTCATTTCCATATAGGGTAATATCGCCTACCTTTGAGTTTTTAAAAATTGAGGTATAAAATTTTGCTGATAAATGGTCAATTATTGCATTATTATATATGCTGTTTAAACTTTTTTTATTTTGCCTAAAATCATTAAATAAAGGAACTGAATTAAAAGTAAATATAGTGAAATATACACAAATATAACACTTTCTTAATTAAACAGAATCATATAACTAGAAGAGAGTTAAAACATTATAAAAGAACTTATCAAAATAAGGCCAATAATTCCTGACTTGAGCATATTTATTACTAAACTATATAATATATTTAGACTTCGAATAATGATACAGTAACATGTATACATATAAATAAATGTGTTACATAAAATAGTAAATGGTTATTCTAATAATTTTTTGCTAATATTATTAAAGAAGAAAATAGTATCATAACGATTTGAATCAAATTTACAAAAAGATTAGGTACTATAGATCAGGTCAAGATGGTTATGCATTACTAGATTAGTCATGTTCATTTTCCGAAGGTTCAGTTACTTTTTGGGCTGCATTAATTGAAGATCAAATATTTGGAGTTGATGGTGATAGATATTACAAGAATAATACAATATATTCAGCGATTCGGATCCACTTCATATGATACAGCTAACCTTGAACATAATATCAAAATTGCTGGCGATAAAATTCCCAGGTTTTCTTTCTTTAAAGATGATGAACTATCACAGGAGTTTGCGTTTGCTGGACTTATTTGGGATCTTTATGATATTTCTAAAGATAGATACAAAGATACAAAACATAAAGACGATATTAGTTTAAGCATACAATCATTATAAGTTTCAGCTCCTTTCAAACTAGTGATCCATTTACTATAAGCTACTATTATAAGAAAATAACCAGAATTATTGATAAATCGATTGGAGGGCTCTGTTAAGTTAAGATATATTCACCTCTATCATTCAATTCGTTAATGAAATAATTCTCAAATATTGTATCGTTATACATAGAAACAAAGAATTGTATCCAATTATATACATGAAATAGATTGCATTTAGATTGCATCCATGGATAGTATCATCAAAGATTGAGTTCTATCTTTGAAGTACTAGTTGACGCCCCTCAAGCAAATAACTGATTAGTTGCGAATTCAGATTACCATCATACCTAATTTATTAAACCTTTAATGAAACCAATAAAACCTTCAAAAGACGGTTGAAGTAGCAAGGAGATTATCGCTAATGTAAATTGAATTATGAATTTGAAAGAATTCTGATCAAATGGCCATATTTGCATCCTGTTTACCTCGTCACGAGTGTTTTGATAAGGGAAACATTATGAGAATATTTTTCTGCATTTTCTGTTTGTTTTTCTGGGTCATTAACATTAATCAATTTATTATACCAGTATGCAATCTTATCATGGAGAAGATTAAGAACTTCATTTCTCTTCTTAGATAAGATTGTATAGATGTGTATCTGGGGGAAGAAAAAGATAAAAAGATTAAGAAAAATGAATATGCTTCCATAGTAAACTAGATTTTGTCCCTTGAACAGCGTCAGAATACTAGATAATAACCTATAACAATTCCCCTGAAACATAGGCTGTTCCATAAAGTAGTAAGTTCTACTATTGGTCCTAATCCTCCCTTTTTATCAGAATGGAAGATGTCTGATATCAACTCTGACTTTACTAAGTCGCCTTGGCAAAATTGCGACCTCGAATAATATTGCAAAGCATCTTGTTCCTATAGGAATTACAACAACTGCAATTACAACATAGGATATGATGTCAGTAAGACCGTTTGATTGGTCGATGCATATACGAGGTTCGTGACAAGAATTGAATGTATTCAATAAACCATGCAAAAGAAAATGCAATTTCAAAACTGATTATCAACACAAGGAAACCCCAAGGTCCAATTAGAGATTTCCTTATAGTTTCATATACTTCTTCATCAATAATTTTATCCTTTAATAGTTGGCTAAGGTTCTGGAACAATTTCTTCTTGTATATAAAAATCATTACACAGAAGAATGTAGGATAAAAGGAAGAACCAATTGATAATCATATCAGAGTATCCTGCTGGTCAGTAGTGAAACCATCGAGGATAATCACTATTGCAAATAATATACTAAATGATAAGACGAGAGGTAGTATTGGATATTTAAGATAATCTGTATGATTCCAGTCTAAATCTAGTGGCCATCTCCAGAATATTCTCTTTGCATTAATCAGCCAATGAAGCAATAATCTACCACTTGGTTTCATCTGGTTTGAGATATAATGTTCCGACTATAATAAAATTAGTCTAACTAGACTGGAGGTTATTATTGGAATAACATGAATTTTTATTTAGAAAATATACCTTGATTTACATTTATTTATTTACCCTTATTTTTTTATAAAATAATAACAGGAATGAGATTAATAGTAACAATTATTAGATTTTCCTCTATAGCTACCATCTTTTTTATTTCAGTATTTGCTCTGTCAGAAGGTTGTGATTCCTCATATCCTTATACATGTATACCATCTCCTCCTCCAGATTTAAATTGTAGTGATATTCATGACAATAACTTTAGAGTGTTATCTTCAGATCCACACTAATTTGATCGTGAAGGTGATGGTAATTGGTTGTGAAAAACCGATTAATACTCTAGGTAGGATTGATTTCTTTAATAAGAAATATTACCCTATAAGTTGAGTATGTTTCTCTATTGCATGTTGTTGCCAATGATTTGTACATAACCAAATTTCTTTGTTATTAGTATTATTACAATTTTTACAAATAATATTTGTTAAACTATTACAAATTTGACAATTTCCTTTCTCTCGATAGCATTTGTAGATAGGTTCATAAATTTTCAAATCTTCAATTCTAATTGAATCTTTATTATCTAAAAGAAAGTCAATAATATTCTGTTTATTTTCTTTTAACAGTATTTGTTGTTCTTTATCACTTTTTTCTAATTCATCTTTTATTTTTGCTTTTAGATTCTGGTTTTAGATTTTCATTATCTAATTCTCATCTTTTTCTCAGTGTTTTTGCTGTGACGATTTTCCCCCCTGTGTGAGTAATCATTCATTTTGTACTTGATGTTGTTATTTTTCTATCTGACCTAATGATTCAGTTGTATAGTTGTTGATGATATTACTTTTTTATTATCTGAATCATCAATATTAGTAGCACACAGGGGGTATTTTCGTCACAGCAAACTTTTCTTCTTTATCTAATTGATGATTATTCTTTTTTTCATATTCTTGCAATAAACATTCTAATTTTTCTCTATTAGTTAGAATGTTATAGATATCTTGTTCATCTCTTATTACTATATTTGAAATTGGTTTAACTTTAGATAATTGCTCTTTTACATTTTCATTGCCATCCCCAACTTTCTGGTTCTCCATTATATTTAGTATGAATCTCTTGAACTCTATCATTTTCAAAATCTACTTCATATATTATTTCATTATTTTTTGTTATTTCAAAAAATGTAGTTATTGCTTGTTCAATTGCAAATGATATTTGGTGTAAAGCAAATAGATCTTCTCTTTTGTATGGATATTTTGATTCTATTTCTTTTTCATTATAAGATTTATACTTTACTTTCAAATGGACATGAAAATATATTCATGACATTGCAATGGTATGTGATGAGATTATGAGATGATTATTAGTGCATTATTATTATTGCATTGATTGCTTACAATTCTTGCAAATACTTTTTCAATACCAACAAAAATTGGATCATCATTTGAGCCACTTAACAAACACTTTGAACATTTCATTCTTCCCAATGTAGGATTCTTTCTATATTCTAGTAATTCATAGTAATCATTATTCCATTTTTGAATCTCTTCCTTTAACTTATCATCTATTACTCTTAATGAAGATATTGAACCATTATAATCATCTGGAAAGTATTGTAATGGTTTTCTAGATGTTAGAGTAATTTTGTAAGTATCTGTATATGTTGAATTCTTTTCATAAAGTTCATTCCAATCTTTTGCAGAAATTATTTTTTTACCTTTCCAATAATTAATTCCATCATTTCTATTTTGATGATTACTAGTAGATAAGAAGCAGAATATGGATGAACATCATCTAATCGATTTGTTAGTTCTTTAATAGTTTTATCTAAATTCATTATTTGATGATTCAATCTTTTCAACTCTTTCCTGTAATGAGTTTAAAGCCATAACTGATGGTCCCTTTCTCTATCAATGAGAATTTGGATTCACAAGTTTCTTTAATTATTTTTAAGTGCTAATAGTTTATCCTTTTGAGATACATTATCATTATTATAAATGTTCCAACATTTTTGTTGAATCTGATCCATTGTATCAATACATCCTTTATAATAAAATCCTAAATCTTTGGCTAAATCAAATACAAATTGTTGTGATAACTTCTTTAGAAATTTGATATCTCTACAAATAGTAGAAACATTACAATGTAGTTCTCTTGCTATCTCTGTTTCTGTTTTTGATTGAGCCCATAACTTGGCTACCAATCGTCTTCTCTCTTCAATAATAAATTTTGATTTGCTTATTATTGTTATTAGTATCATAATCAAAATTAAAACTAGAATTTTGCTGATCTATGGTCAATTATTGCATTTATATATACAGTTTAAACTTTTATATTTTTACTTTATTATCAAAAAGTACATTAATGAAATCGATAGTATAATTTTTGTTATTATATAATCAAAATATTTATTAACATTATAAGAAAAGTGGATTTATGAAATTAAATTTTACCATTTTAACTATTTTTACTATTGCCATTTTACTAAATAATGTTATTAATCCATTACAATTGTCAAAGGCTCAGAATTTTACTAATTTAGATAACAATTTAACTACTGTGAAGAAAGAGATAGAATGTAATAGTAAAGAACATTTTGACTTACACATACATACAAAACTTGTCATAATGATTAACAATCAACTTTATCCCATTCCTGACGATATAGGAATTATTCCAGAAAAGTGTATCTATTGGTTGCATACACATGATAATAGCGGGATAATACATATAGAATCTCCTATCAAAATAAACTTTACTTTGGGACAATTCTTACATATATGGAAGTTATTTGATAATTCAGATATTGTTCACGATATCGCTCATAACAAAATTAAGGGAAATATTAGTAGTATACTTGTTAACAATAATAATAATAGTATTACTTCAGATGTGAGAGATTATAGCAATTTAATCTTAAAAGATCAGAATAAAATTTTACTAAATATAACTAATCATTAACATAACAAAAATTTAAACTGCACATTATCTATTAGTCTTTCAACTCTTTATACATCTTTGTTATAGATAGTAAGTAGTAAACTAATTATTTAGGATTTATAAATGAACTAGAATAATAGTATGTTTAAAGTAGCAAAATCATCATTAAAAATTATAAAATTTTCAACAATATCAATACTAATTTTGTTATCATTACCTATAATAGGTACGACAGTTGCCATAATCAGCAGCAACAATAACAACAATAACAGTAGCAATGATGCTGGTATTGATTATGAATCATCTCCATTTATTGTATTTGCTCAAATGGAAAAAGATACTAATCAAACAATGTTAATGCACTCTCAACATTCTATGACAAATAATACTAATAATAATAGCAGTAATATGAACGCTTATAACAGCACTACCACTACTTTTTCTGCCATAGGAACAATAAGTTCTCTAGTTATAACAGTGCCTGAAAATGAATTCAATTTAACAAATGCGTTTAAAGTAATATTAACAGGAGACTGGAATTTAAATGTCCACAATGGAACTGTAACAAACTTTGAAGCAAGTTTTTTGGCATCTCCTATAGATGGTTCTAGAGGACATATCCATCAAATAACAAATTTTAGTGCAAGTAATGAGAATGATGAAATGATTCGACTTATATCATCATCAGATAATAATAACAATAATAATAATGACTTATCAATTAATGGAACTGCTGATATCAAAATAAATGGTAGAACTATATGGAGCAATGCAGATTTATCAATAACTATTTCCAATGATAGGACAATAACTATTGATCCAAATGATAAACAAACAGACAATCATTTTGGAGATCAGCAAGTATATGGAATTGTTAATCGCTTAATTATAATGTAAAATCTTATATTCTTTCTTATTTTACTTTTTGATATTTTTGCTGTTTGTTTGATTATCATTGTCAAATTACTGTAATATGAGATATTGCCAGATACTATTATTATTAATTGCTCTATTTATAGAAACAAATGACCATTCTAATATTGCTAAAGTTATCAATCGAATGGGGAATTGATATTCTGTCATTAATGAGGCAAAGGCTGTTGTAATACCTACTCCTACAATACTAGACATTGAAGAAAGAGTTACCAATCGCAAAGATGAGGAACAACTTTTATATCCTGTTGAGAATATTGCTAATAGTGGAGACACGTAAATGGAATATAAAGAAGATTTTTTGTTTTTATTATTTTTTAAATTAATCCTACAAATACGATTATGAGAGTCATTAAAAATATGATATACATTCATACTAATAACTAACCCAAAAAGTATAGAAATATAGATGAAAGTAAAAAATTAATATTTGCATCTTAACGTAACCAAAATATAATAGAAGGATAGAAATAAAGATACATTAAATTTCTACCCTCCTTCCAACTTTATGAACCAATTTGTCCTGTGGTCTAGCAGTTTTTGGAGAATATCTAAGGTATGTTCGTCTATGAATAGCTAGCGTAATATGTATATAATATAGCTTGAATTATTTAAAATTTTAATAATTTTCAAATTTCCTTCTGTTATTACAAATGAACGAATATTTATAGCTCTTTTTACATATTCTAGGGCAGTCTACTATTAATTTGATTTCTATCTATTTCAGATATCTTATTTAGAATTTTGTTATATTCAGCAAGTGAAATTTTTTCTTGAATCTTTTGTATATCAGATGCTGGAATATTCATTAAAACTTTTGTTAATGTATTTGGATCTAATGATTTAAAGATTAATCTAAGTTCTTCATTTTTAAGTGAAATTAATGGATAATCTTCTATTTCATTCTCTTTAATATTTTTCAAATCTTCTGCTATCATATTTACCGTGGATTTAAATTGTGGTGAAGAATCTACAAAATCTTCTGATCGCATATTTGGCGCAGGAAGGACAAAATCAAATGCTTGTGCTGTGGGGGGTAGGGATTTTTGTATTGTTGGAGGGTGAGTAGGTGGTTTCACAAAATCTGAAGATGCTGGTTCGGTTACATTTGGTTCTTCTATAAAATCTTCTGCTAAGAGTGATTCTAGGCGACCTCCCGTCTCATTTCCTAGAAAATCAGATGTTTCTACCTCAGATTCTTTTTCGCTATCTATAAAATCAGATTGTGTTACTTCTTGCGATGGGCTATCAAAAATAACGAATGGCTTATTGGTGCTTTTTGATGATCCATACCAAGATGACGTTTCCAAGCTTTCATTATTCTTTATTTCATTTTCTAAAAAATCATGTGGTTGTGCTGTAGGGGGTTGAGAGGCTTGTGCTGTTGGAGGATGAGTTGGTGGATCTACAAAATCTGATGATGCTGTTTTGGTTACATTAGGTATTTCAATCTCTAGAAAATCAGATTGTGTTACATTTTGCGATGGGCTTTCAAAAAAATCATATGGCAGGATTTGAAATCCGTATTTGTTTGAGCCATTTGTTATTGATTCATTTTGTAAAGATTCTAAATTGCTTATATTATTTTTCTTTAATTCTTCAAATCCAATTGATTGATTTACGTTTTGTTGTAATTTTTCTATAGTTTTATTCATTAATGGTTTCTCAGAAAATACAATAAAATCATTAGAATAAAAAATAATAATGCATAAAAGTGTTAGAAATAATACAATCATGAAATTTTTTAGTATATTTAAATTGGTTTAGTTTATTATATAAAAAATTATTGATGTTTCTCACCAAATTGTGTTAAAATAAGATTTATAGACGCCGAAAAATTTGATGTTATATTTTTTCAATCATTATACTTTTGTCAAGAAATTATTTTTATATTAATATCTTACAATCAATATTGGATCTTTGAATATACTTTTTATCTTATTGCCTTTTCTCATATTTCTTATATTATTCTTATATCAAGATAAAGAAACGGATCCTATAATTAAAGAAATTTTTGGCATTTCTCCTTTTTTTCTGAGCAAGAAATTACTGATCCACCACATGATCGTATTAATATGACTACCAAAGAAATAACAAATAAAGGATTTAGGTCTTCTGATATATTATCTGTTGATTATTTTAGTGACGGAAAATTTTTAAATGTTACATTATGGTTGTTTCTTCCATTTCAACAATATCCTTCACCAAAAGAAGTAGATTATGGAATGTTTATTGATTCTGATTTTGATAGCAAAACAGGATTTGGAGGAATGGACTATAAAGTAGAAATACAATGGAATCAAACTTCGAAGTCATGGGATTATGTAATAGAATCTTGGTCTTTATATGGTGATAAAAAAGTTATAGAAAAAAAAATAATTATACCAAATTTTATGAAAAAGATGAAAAATATGTCTCATTATCATTAGATTTGGAAAAAATCTTGAATCCAAAAAAATATAAAGTATTATTCTATGCTGATTCAAGAAAAATTGAAAATGGACCTCTAATAATAGACTTTACCAGATGGGTTGCAATTCCCCCTTTGACTTTGAATCTTTCTACTAAACCTAATTCAATAGAATTAGAAAAAGGTGAGCAGAAAAATATTGAAGTAATCGTTAATTCCACCCAAGGTTATGAACCAACAATTAACCTATATACTATCAATAAATCAAAAGACATAGATATAGATTTTCCATATAATAAAATACGAGTACCTTCTTTTGGAACGATTTCGACTTATATGACTATAAATGTATCAAAAAGTTCAACGATAGGCCCACAAACATTATTTATCTTTGTAAATTCTAGTTTTCCCCCAGAAGAATCAATAAAACCAAAAGTATCATTGGAAAAACAATATTATTCTTCTTTTCCTACGGAAAATATTATAACACAAAGCAGTATCTCGATAAAGGTAAAAGAACCGCCTGATTGGTTAACACAACTCGAGAGAGCTGGGGAAAAGTTGGAGATTTTACTCAATTTATTTATGGTATAATTGCAGGACTTTCTCCTTGGATAGTAGAAAGATTTAGAGAACAAAGAAAAAAAGCTAAAAACAAATAAAAAATAGATTTTATTACCAGAATTTAATAAAAGCCATAGTCTCGACTACCAATAAGGAGCAAACCAGGAGACTAGGGATTCATACTATAGTATGTTTTGCCTTTTCTAAACGTAGTGCCACATGGTGAGATAACACGGATTTGTTTAGTACCAATGTTCACGAGCCGTTACTTTTTTTGGTTACAATTCTGTATTTTGTTCTTATTACCCACTCCATATATGCTCTAATCGAAGCCCCAAACCTAAAATATAAACATCTAAGTGACCTGGTCCCCATGTTACTGCGCTCGGATTCGAACCTCCCCAACTTCCACCAAGCGATTCAGGTCCATTCCACCTTGAACCGTCCCACCACTTGTGATGTAATTGACGTCCTCGTCTCCCAAACACATCTAGACGGTTTGGTCCCCATGAAACTGCACTTGGCGCTGACAGCCAACGTCCACCAAGATTCTCAGGTCCATTCCACCTTGAACCGTCCCACCACTTGTGCTCTAACGCGTGAGGCCAAGCTGAATTTAGACCAAACACATCTATCCTATTTGGTCCCCATGAAACTGCACTTGGGGTGTCAGTCCAACTTCCACCAAGATGCTCAGGTCCATTCCAACTTGAACCGTCCCACCATACATGCCATAATGCGCTATCGGTACCTAAACCAAACACATCCAAGCGTCCTGGTACCAATGATACTGCACTGAATTGTGAACTCCAAGTTCCACCAAGCGATTCAGGTCCACCCCAGTCTGACCAGTCTGCCCACATGTGCCATAAAGCGCTGTCGGTACCTAAACCGAACACATCCAAGCGCCCTGGCGCCCATGACACTGCATTTGGCGTTGAATTCCAACTTCCACCAAGCGATTCAGGCCCACCCCAGGAACCATAGAACCATTTGTGGTATAATTTTCTATCAGGTCCTATGCCAAAGATATCCAAGTTGCCCGGCGCCCATGACACCGCACAGGGACTGAATGCCCCCCAATGAAAAACGTCCACCAAGCGATTCAGGTCCATTCCATCCTGAACCATCCCACCAGTTATGGTATAGTGCTCTGTCAGATCCAAAGTTAAATACATCTATCCGGCCTGGGGCCCATGACACAGCACTTGGGTGTGCATGCCAGCTTCCATCACCAATTAACGCAGGTCCACTCCAACCAAGTGATCCGACGCCGTCAACCGCATCCATAAATGCATCTATGCCAACTTCTCCATAGGCAATACGAAAGAAACTGTCTATGTCAATTTTTATATCTATTTGTTTATTCCCATAAGTAATTTCTAATCCATGCTTCCAATCTTCAATTCCTTTTTTATATACTATAACATCAGTTATAATCAATCCTTTTTGATATTGGTCACTCTCGGTGGACAACTTTATTTAGAGAAATCAAATAAAATTTATTATTACGCATATATGATATGATTTGAACCGATGGCTTGCCTTCACCAGTTTATCGTTATTATTAATGAAAATAAACAAAGTAGGCGTTGTCTCAGAGGTTTCCGTTGTGATATTGATTCTAAAAATGGACTCAAT
>CAWIYT010000135.1:0-10999 GCA_963840085.1 uncultured Nitrososphaerales archaeon | reverse complement strand
TAATGAACCAAGCAAATATGAATATAGTTTTGTTTGAGTTAAAGGATATCTACATATTTAAAATAAAAGATCCTAGAATAATTATTTTAAATGATATGCTTACTCTTTTATAATTAATTGATATAACAAAATTAAAAATCTGAATTAAACAGATCAGACTATGAGTAAGCCCAATATAAAATTTCTAAATTTTTGGATATCGAAATTTATATGTACACAATAAAGATTATTTGCTTTGCATTTCTAATTAAAGTATCCTATTGCAACAGAATTAGAATATTTAAGGGTATAATATATCTTATAACAAATTTTATTCTGTTATGCTTAATACAGGAAATCATCTTAATTTTTTCCTAACATTTCTATTACTTTTTGCGCTGCAACAAATGACGAAGCAGGATTCTGACCTGTAATCAACTTTCCATCAGTTACAACAAAGGGTTTAAAATTTTCAGCTTTTTCAAATTTCCCACCTAATTCTTTCATGCGATCTTCTAACAAAAATGGAACTACTTTCTCTAGATGTACAGCACTTTCTTCACTGTCTGTAAATCCTGTTACTTTTTTGTCCTTCAATATTGAGTTTCCATCTTTATCTGTAGCCTGTAATAATCCTGCAGGTGCATGGCATACGGCACTAACAAATTTTCCACCAAAGTAAAAATCTTCGACTAATTTTTTTAAATTTTTATCTGTTGCTAAATCCCACATAGGTCCATGACCTCCTGGAATAAATAATGTATCATAATCTGTAGCTAAAACTTTACTTAATACCAATGTATTTGTTAACTTTTCTTGAGCGGATTTATCTTTTTGAAAACGTCGTGTAGAGTCAGTCTGCCATTCTTCCAGATTGCTTTTTGGATCCATTGGAGGTTGTCCTCCCTTTGGAGAAGCAATTGTTACATCATATCCATTATCAATAAACTCATAGTAGGGAGCAGCAAATTCTTCTAACCAAAATCCTGTTTTTTTTCCAGTATTTCCTAACTGATCATGAGAAGTCAAAACAAAGATGTACTTTTTTCTTCATATAATAATTATTTTCATTTTATTTTATATTAAAGTTGTAATAAAATTCAATTTTTGTATAATTATCTGTTATTGATTGTATAAAATTTTAAATTCAGAACAATCAAATTTCTTATTATATTAACTTTGTGATATCCCATGAATTCAGAAGGCTATAAAACCTCATTATCTCTTTTTAGATATAGAATGTAGTCTACTTTAGTTATGATGATATGACTAATAAGATCATTGATATTTCATTCCATTATGCAATTCTGCCATAATAAATAGTATATTAAGTATGGTCATATAGCAATACTATTAATACTTTTTTAAGAATATTTTAGTTTAATACTGGAACTAACACAGTTGTTTAAAGTTGAAGATATATAACAAAAAAAAGTGTTATCTAAGATTAGAAATTTAGATTCTAATTCTTTTGGATTGTTTTTGCAAATAACTGGTTCCACTTTATCGAAGGGTTCAAATCCCACATAATTAGCTGAAAAATAGTACTGAACCCTTGTAATTTTTACTGGTCCCATTCATTCTTTATAATGGAAGGTAATACCTAAAGATCTGAAACAGTTTTTACAAGCATTTTTGACATAATTGGATACAAATCCATATGTCGGTTATTAAATCTGAATTCAATCTCCTTTAGATATAAATGAAAATATTGTCTAGGTACACCTCGATAAATATACAGCCATGTCTTGGCATAACTCCAGAATCCTTCTATTCCATTAATATGAGTATCTTCTCTTACATATTCCTTGTTACCATGAGAAATCGAGTTATGTTTTCCAATTAAACTCAATGTTGCATAAGCAGTATGATCATCTGTATAATATAGTGATTCTTTTTCTTGTGTGCTGTTGTATCAGAGGAATCAATGTTTCATGTTTTCTGTCAGACACTGGAAATGTAATAACAATTCCATTCCTTTTGTAGATACCGAAAACTAGATTTTTGTGCTCAATAGAACCCCATCCACGCTTCCCTCCTTTATGATGACCTCCAAATAATGCCTCATCAATTTCTATTTCTCCAGATAGTTTCAGATTCTGTATTTCCAGTATAAGCGAATCATAGATTGCTTGCCTGAATATTCTAAATGTACGTTCAATTGTTGCTAAATTAATAGATATATACCATCGTATTCTGTAAGCAGGAACACCAAGTACAAATAGATATAACAAATGAGATATAATATCAAACGAGATTTTTAACCTTGCCAAATAGGTACATGTGAAATCACTAAAAACATACCTACACCGTTTACATGAATATCTCCTCCTTCTTTTCTCACATGATGATAAATGATTTATGTACCTGTAGTTACATCTAGGACATTTTCTTTTTCCACTCCATCTACCCTGCTGAAAATATAACCTACTTTTCTGACTGTTTGTAGCCAATTCTAATGGATTGATCTCACGCACAAACCACGCATAAGATAACAATCATTATTATGTACTTTTTGTTTCAAATGTTTAGGTATTACCAATTTTTATACAATATTTCTGGTTTTGGATTATCTGTTAGTTTTATAGAAAAGATTAGTTCATTTTGTTTCTTTTCCAGAGTTCTATATTTAGTCACACTCTTTCCTGTTTCTTTATCTTTACAACAAATTCTTCGTTTTCTATATTTATAATCAATCCATATTTTTAGTTGTTCTACAACTTCTTTAGTGAGAAATACATATCTATCAATTTTTGTTTTTGTGTATTGTCCTCTAATAATTAATTTAGCAGGATTACTATTATTAGAGTCAATAATACATAAATCTTTTAGACGAATAGACAATGCTTCTGTTGCTCGCAAACCAGTAGATGCTAATAACATTACATATGTTTTTAACCTCAAATTAGAACAACCGTTAGGATTCAAAATATTAAACCAAAAGCAGATAATTAAACATTATGTATTAAAGCATTTTTTAAACTAATAGATCTCTTGCGCAGTTACATTAGATTTACATCTCATTCTTAATTCTGATATATCCAGTTACGGTGATACACTATTCTTCATTATCCTGTAATTCACAAGACCAGATACAATATCTGAAATATGGTTATATCTTTTCAGTCTGTTCCTATATTTAGTACCCATAATACAAAATTTCTTTATCCTGCAGATAGTATGCTCTATTATTACTCGCTGTCTGGAATGATTTTTGTTATACTCTATTTGTTCCTCAGTTAGTTCCATATTTCTTTTCTTCTTCTTTACAGGTAGACTATACTTTACAGTAGGAAAGTCTTTTTCACATCCTAGATATCCTAAATCAAGAACATTTTCTACCTGTAATGGTGTTATTGGTTGTTCATCCTTGTAAACGGTATAGTCATGCTGTCTTCCTTTTTTGTGATGATTTGATTTATACAGTATTTTTCCTTCTTTATTTACCATCAGTTGTGTCTTTACAGTATGTCTTTTCTTCTTGCCTGAATAGTAATCTTTTTTTCTCTTCTTGTCTTTTGGTCTTTGTATCTCCTGTTCTGTTATATCTATAAATGCCTTGAATTCAGGAAGGTACTTTTCTACTTCTTGTACAGTTCTTAATCTTCTGGTAATATTGTACAATTTTTGAGGTAATGGAATACATCTTTTAACTAGTGGTTCTATGTGTCTTATATCTCTGTACACGTTACTCTGGTCCAGATCAAATAGAAATCCCGATAATGTATGTGTTATGTACAGTCTGTAGTATACAAGTAACATGAGAAATCTGTCTTGTACTGTCAGTTTGAAATGATTTCCTGCACCTACTTTTCTTGTCCTTTTTCTTTTAGATAGACGTTTTATCTCGTATTGTGGATATCTAGATTCTACCTCCTTGTAAATTGAATCAAATTCTGATAGTTCCAGTCCAGTAAATGACTTGAATAATGATGGTTTTCTGGATAATCTGGCATAATTTAGCAAATCTACGAAATAACTGCTAAAAAAGAGGAATATAGCTGTAATCTTGTCTATTGCACAAGAAATCTAATATACTCTTTAATGATTTCAAAAGTTATATTACCAGGAGATTTTATTGAAATACCATCTGCAATAGTATATCCTGCTTTTACTGATTTCAAAGAGCCCATTTCAAAAGACTGTTTCATTGCCGGGTATGCTTCTGATTCTACACCTATTATCTTTACATTAGGATTTTTAGCTTTTACCGCTATTGCAATACCTGCTGCTAATCCTCCACCACCTATTGGTATATAGATTTCATCTACATCTGGTAACTCCTCTATTATTTCCAATCCAATTGTTCCTTGTCCTGTAATAATATCGTAATCGTCATATGCAGAGATTAATTCCAATTTTTCATCCTTTGCAATTCGTTGCGCTATGTTAAAAGATTCATCATAATCTGTTCCTTCCAAAATTACCTTTGCTCCATAAGATTTTGTAGCCGCTACTTTAGATGGAGATGCATTCTTTGGCATTACAATTACACATGGAATGTTCTTTATTTTTGCAGCATATGCAACTCCTTGAGCGTGATTTCCAGCTGATGCAGCAATAATACCATTAGTATTTTTTATTTTTTCTTTTGAAATTTTATCTATTTTATAAAATGCTCCTCTGACTTTAAAAGTACCAGTTTTTTGTAAAGATTCAATCTTTAGGTATAAATTAAATCCTGTAATTTCTGAAAAAGTCTTTGATTTTTGTAAAGGTGTTTTATTGATATTATTTTTAATTAATATATCTCTTGCTTTCTGTATATCACCTATTGATGGTAACTTATTATTGTGAATATTAGTACTATTTTTGTACAGGATCATCTTTTAGAATGTATAATTTATGTCACTTATTAAGGCTCTTAAATTAACATCCATGAAAATCTACCTGTATGCTGGTTATCTTTTCTATCCTGTTTAGCCTCATTTTGTTATGTCTTTCTATCTATATTAAGCATTGTCGACAATAGCCTCCGCTATATGTGGCATCCGTGTTCTCTTAGAAGTCATCGTATTGTTGTTATTGTCTAATTATCTTTATTGAGAATCCAATCTTCTTCAGACTTTCCATCCAGTTTCTGCTCATATCTGTTCTTGTTGATGTATTTGTACAATTGGTGTCTTGTTAGCATGTACCATATTATAACAAGCATTTCTTTTGCTGTTGCGACTATTGCTTTGCCATGTCCTTTTCTCTGTTTGATTCTTTCATAGAATGTTCTCATGTGGTGGTCATGTCTGATTGCAGATAATGAACACTGTACTAGTATCCATCTCAGCAAAGGGGAACCTTGTTTTGTTATTCTACCTGTTTTTATTTTTCCGGATGATTCTCTTGTTGATGGTGATAACCCTGCATAACTAACAAGTTTCCATGGGGTAGAGAATCTAGTAATATCAACTATCTCTGTTGATATTAGCATTGCAGAAAATATGTCAATTCCTGTCATACTGAGAGAAGTATCTTTACATCTTGACTGTCTTTCCAGGCATATTTTGCTATCTCTTTAGATACTATTTCTATCTGGTTATCTATAGATTCTATTGGTGATAGTGTTGTATTCAGTATTATTTTGTCTATCGGTGAAACTGAGAGTGATTTTAGCCAGTTAACTCCAGATTTTCCAAATATGTCTGTCAGTTCTGTTCTGTATTCATACTTGTCTAAAATAGCATGTATCTTGTTTGCAAGTTTTGTTTTGGTTCTGGATAATACTATCCTATGTCTAACCAGGCTTCTTTTTTCCCTGAATTCCTTTACAGGTACATATGATTCGGATATCAATCCAGATCTCAGCAGATCAGATAGTTTATACGTGCATCAAGTTTATCTGATTTTATCTCTGCTTGTGCTATTATCTTTGTCTTGTATGTTATGTCAATAAAATTATTGAATTATAAAATTATTTTTAAGCATTACAATATTTTAAGTTATTATAAAAAGTAGTTATTATAATGAGACAATAAACTTTATAATAATTGAATGAGCATTAACCTTTTTGTTTATATAAGAATGATGAAGTGTTTAAAAATCGTAGATTTAAATATAATAAGATATTGAAAGAGTGTTATCTAATTATAAATAGTCAATTATACTCTTTAGAAATTGTAATAATTGTTTAATATTGTCTAAACTAAATTCAGATTCTTCAAAAAATAATTGTAGGCTCATTCGTGCACTAGTTATATCTCCTCTATCTAATGCTAAATTAACATCATCTAATTCCTTATTTAGTTGCTTTTGTATTCTCTCTGATTTTTTATAAAAAATATTATTATCCGTATAATAATTATTTATCATTTTTTCAAATTCTTTCAGAAGTTCCTCTTTTTTAGAATTATTTTCTTTTTTTCCAAAAATTTGCAAAACTTTTTCGTATCTATCTGATCTCCATCCATGATTTTCTATTAGATAATCTATCTTTTTTTTAATTATATTGCAACTGTTATCTATATATCCCAATTCCTTTTGAAATGTTTCCTTAAAATTCTGATATCTATCTCTAAATTCATTTTGAATTATTGTATTATTATTAAGTTCATAAAACGGTAATAGTATATCAATGATCTTTGTATATATTATTTCTATTTCTAATAATAACTCTTTTAATGCTACTTTTGATTTATTATCTAAATGTGATATCAATTTGATTACAATATCTAATAACTTTTCTAAATTACCTTCGATGCTATTTTTCTCTGAATCACTTTTAAACTTCAATATAGTATAATAACCGCAAGAATTAAAGAAGTTTTTGAATATTAAATAAATTTAGTAATTATTAATTAATTAACCATCATTGATTGCTAACTTAATTTTTCAAGCTTAAATAAGAAATTTATTAATGTTTAACAAATTATCAATATTAATTTAGTATTAAAGCCATCCATACTTTCTAGCGAGCAAATCATGAAAATATAGAAGACTATGGCAGATATAGTCAGTTGTTGTCTTACTGATTGCAAGTCAATGTCGGTCAATTGAATTTAAAAATTATTAATTATTCTATATAATATTTTAATATAATTAATTGTCATAGCCTGAATTGATGTCGGGCTGGGAGTTTATAGATTACAATATTTAGACTATGACAAGAAGAAAATTTGTTTATATATTGACTCTCGAGTATATTGAAGTAATTATCACTTAAAAATTGTATTTATTTATTCTTCAAATTCTCATTCTAGAGTTTGATTATTTGTAAATAGATAAAATAGAGGAATTTTTATTCATTTTCTTAATTTAGCTATTCTTATTTTTATGCTATAGATATTCTTGCAAATAGATTTTTTTATAGTGATATTAAGTTCTATTGAATTGACTGAAGCATGTCTGATGACAATAAAGAATAATATTAGATATATAATTATTGGTTAAAGATCTATTAAATCATAAAAATTAAAATCCGTTGTGAGAGAAGCAGAAGAATAAAAGTATATAGAAAATGAATAAATAATTAAAGAAAATATAATAACAATATCTACATTAATTTAGTTGAAAACATGGGCGAGAATCAAATATCCTTTACTGCAGAAATCAGTATAATACCTATTACAACCAATGGTGATACAAGTATGAGTAAAGAAATAGCATTAGTATATAATGCTATTTCTCAAATTCAGGGTTTAAAAACAATTCTTACTGCTATGGGCACTCAGATTGAATCAAATAATTTAGACAATATTCTAGAAGCAATTAAAATTTCGCATACGACTCTTAGGAGTATAGGAATTGAAAGAATAATATCTTCAATTAGGATTGATGAAAGATTAGGTAAAGACAATACTCTTGAAAGAAAGATAAATTCTGTAAAAGATAAAATTTAAAAAAATTATTGTGAATTATGTTATTAATATTGCATTATACATAACAAATTAGGATACAAATTAATCTATTAAAACTAATTATTATTCTTCTTCTATATCCACTCTGATTAAATATGAATTTATGAATTCAGTATGTTGGTTAGGCTCTGTTCAGATAAGCAGCAAATACTATAGCTAAGAATGTTCTAAATACACTATGAAAATTAGATTTGAAAGAAATAAACCATCTACTATTATCATAATATATTCTCTTTATCTATACTATCTTGGTTAAGTTTAAGAAATACTTCTAAGGCATAAATTATATTTAGAGACGAGAAGAGAAGTTATGTTTCTATTTGGAATTGGATTCAACGATTTGGATCACTCTCAAATCTATAAGAGAAAAAGAGTAATTGCTTTTATTATAGATGAAACTGTTATTCAAATTGGTAACCAACACTTTTGGTTATGGATTTGTATTGAACCAGTACACAGTTCTGTGCTTGGAATCTACATTTCAGAGGAAAAAAACATGCTGTTGCTGAAAAATTTATTAGATCACTCATCAAATCTAGGAAAACATACAGTATACACACATGGAGGTACATGGTATGACGAAGCAAGTAATATAATTAAATTAAAACATTATCTACATTCTTCAATAGAGAAAAGTCTAATGGAACGGGTTAACCAGTATTTCAAAGACAGAATAGAAAGTTTTGACGACTATTATCCATGTATGCAAATTGAATGTAATCTATTACATGTACATAACTGGATACAATTCTTTGTATCCATGTATAATGATACAATAGCAAATAATAATAATTGTTTTGAGTTAGAGGAGGTGAGAATATTATCTTAAATTAACAGAGCCCTCAATTGACCAAAAAAGAACTATAAACGTTACCGATTATACAGATTTAATAAATTACGGTCAAAGATATATTCCTATTTCCTTGAATCTATCTTATTTGAATTTTCCAAGCCAATACAAAATAATTTTTACTGCATGGGATCAATTCCTAAACAAGAATCATAAATTATGTTATTTTCAGGATGTACATCCATGGGTCCAAATCCCTCCACCAAAATACACTATTACAGCCTCTGCCACCTTCTGCAGTTCTAAGACCACAAGAAGAAAAAGAAATTGAATTAAGTATAAAGTCGATAGCAATTGTTGCATCTGTTGTTTCTCTTAATAGCCCGCGGATTGAAGGTCTTGATCTCAGTTTTTTCACTCCGGATAAATTATTTGTTATTGCAAATGAGACATCAACTTCCATCATGAAAATAAAGGTGTTAGATGATGATGAAAAACATTATGAAAAACCTCAGTCAGTGCCAATATATGCAACCATAGCGTTTCCAACAGCAGGACGAATATTCAATACTACCGATACAATGACAAATGAAGTGAGAGGTAATAAAACCATAAATTCGATATTCATATTAGAAATACTACCTCCATTAAAGTTTTTAGATTATTTGAAAATTCTAGCAGATCAAGTAGTGACACCTTTAGGTACGATATACACATTTATCGCCTACTTTGATTACAGCAGTAGCAACTGTTTTTTCCACCTTTATTATTAGAAAAAAAAGGAAGCAAAAAAAGAGCCGAGGTGACCATAAAAAATAATAAGAAAAGTTTTATAGGAGTTACTAGTCAAGAAGTTTTAATCATGAAAATAAGACGAATTCTCATAATTACTTGCTTGATTGGTCTCTGCTCGCTTTACTTGCCAGATTTTCTAGAAGAATCATTTTCTCAGGGCGAAATAGCAGCTAATATGACGACAGCATTTATTCCCCTTGAATCTGAGAACAATAACTATTTCGAACAATAGCACAAGCAACCTGACAAATAGATAATTATTCTAAATTTACAGTGAAAGATGCAATATTGCGTTACTAGTTATAATAATGATTGGCTTCTCATGCTTTTGTCTATTCGTCTTTGCTAAGCAGAGATTATTAAATTCAGTTATTGGGTTCCATGAATGTGGGAATTTGTGAAAATTGAGTATCCTAAAATGTCATCGTAACTTGTCCATAAAGATATGTTTCAATACTCATATTTTGAGTGATATTATTAAAAGTAGCATTGTTGTCTTGTGTTATCAATTAGTTTCCACTGTTATCATCTATGTTTCATTATTCATGGAAAATATCATGGTAGATTTAACTAAATTATTTAATTTAGAATGTACATAACTAATAAAACAAAAACCTTTTAATTATTTATTTGATAAAACTGATAAAAATTCAATTCTCAATTTTTATTATTTCTCTTTTAAAAGAAATTTATGCTCTGCGATATAACATAAATTTCAACATAAAAAAGTTAAAAGTATTGCTCAGGTCTATTTTTACTAGTTCAGATAGTAACAAATGCCGGGCCAGTGAAGGTGCTAATGCTTTGATAAACGTAATATATTTTATGATTCATGAACCTCAACAATCAAATACCAATCCATATTTTTTAAATAGTTGTTACTTTAAAAAGTAATATATTTTGCTAGGAGTGATACATTTGCTGTTTAATGCATAAATATTATTTGAATCTGTCTACAACATTTTTTTATAATACGTAATAGCTTCTTTCGTATCAAGCTACTTTATGCAGTTGAATTATTGTGTCCATGAAATTATCGTGTTTAATGATACTGCTACTTATAATCTGAAATGAAAAAGTTAAGGTAATTTCTATGGTTGAAAGTCTGGTAATGACATCTTGATTCCATCATCAAGTATGTATACATTATTGTCACCCAAAACTATATAACAATCAGACCCAGCATTTGTGTAGGTTCTAACAAAATTAGTCCCATTGTCTGCACTTCCAGCTACAAATATATGACTTGCAAACACATGCCTAAAATTAACAGTAGCCGTCACAAATACTCTATTATCTGAGGAAGATAATTGTATTGAAGGTCCTTCTCCACTTACAAAAGGGGTTTTATCGGTTTCAGTTTCAGGTAACAATTTAACCGGTTGACTAAAATTAGTCCCATTATCTATGCTTTTCACAAATAACAAATCTGGAATAGTATTATGCTTAAACCTATCATCCGGAGTCCATACAATGTATACATTATTTCCAGATGCTGTTATTTTTGCCCCTATACTGCTCCCAGATTCCCTATTTATTTTTAAAAGAGGGCTAAAACTAAGTTCCAGCATCAGAACTTTTGCTATAA
>CAWIYT010000134.1:0-10284 GCA_963840085.1 uncultured Nitrososphaerales archaeon | reverse complement strand
GCTGCTTCAGGTCTTCTATCTGCTTTACCAAAAGATGTTACTGACCAATTTGATGACAATGATAAACAAAAATTTAAAACAACACAAGATAATGTAAATCGTTATGGTTTGCTAAAACAATTGTCAGAAATAACAGTTATAAAAGATATCGACAAATTAGACAATTTTGCTGATGTTATTTTGGATAGTATAAAAGAAAATACTACAATTGATTTAAGTGATGGTCTTGACAAAGAAGAATTGTTACAAGGATTAAAAGATCTATCAAGACAACAACACTCTCGACAATTTTAATTTTTTAATTTTTTTCTTAATATTATTTTTAATCTCTATAGATAGCTAAAGTTATTTAATATTAAGAAATCTACCAATTGCTGACAGATAATTACAAATCCTCTTTTTAGGTCAAATTTGTTTCACATCCCACTGATACAAATACAAAAATGTAGCTAATTCTGTGTATCTTTTGTTGTTCTATTTAACTATTATAATGTTATTAATATTATTTGAAAAATATTGAATCCTTTTTATTAATGAACCAAGCAAATATGAATATAGTTCTGTTTGAGTTAAAGGATATCTACATATTTAAAATAAAAGATCCTAGAATAATTATTTTAAATGATATGCTTACTCTTTTATAATTAATCGATATAACAAAATTAAAAATCTGAATTAAACGAATCAGACTATGAATAAGCCCAATATAAAATTTCAAATTTTTGGATATCGAAATTTATATGTACACAATAAAGATTATTTGCTTTGCATTTCTAATTAAAGTATCCTATTGCAACAGAATTAGGATATTTAAGGGTATAATATATCTTATAACAAATTTTATTCTGTTATGCTTAATACAAAATCATCTTAATTTTTTCCTAACATTTCTATTACTTTTTGCGCTGCAACAAATGGCCGAACAGGATTCTGACCTGTAATCAACTTTCCATCAGTTACAACAAAGGGTTTAAAATTTTCAGCTTTTTCAAATTTCCCACCTAATTCTTTCATGCAAATCTATAACAAAAATGGAACTACTTTCTCTAGATGTACCACACTTACTTCACTGTCTGTAAATCCTGTTACTTTTTTGTCCTTCAATATTGAGTTTCCATCTTTATCTGTAGCCTGTAATAATCCTGCAGGTGCACTGGCATACGGCACTAACAAATTTTCCACCAAAGTAAAAATCTTCGACTAATTTTTTTAAATTTTTATCTGTTGCTAAATCCCACATAGGTCCATGACCTCCTGGAATAAATAATGTATCATAATCTGTCAGCTAAAACTTCACTTAATACCAATGTATTTGCTAACTTTTCTTGAGCGGATTTATCTTTTTGAAAACGTCGTGTAGAGTCAGTCTGCCATTCTTCCAGATTGCTTTTTGGATCCATTGGAGGTTGTCCTCCCTTTGGAGAAGCAATTGTTACATCATATCCATTATCAATAAACTCATAGTAGGGAGCAGCAAATTCTTCTAACCAAAATCCTGTTTTTTTTCCAGTATTTCCTAACTGATCATGAGAAGTCAAAACAAAGAGTATTTTTTCTTCATAAAATAATTATTTTCTTTTTATTTTATATTAAAGTTGTGTAATAAAATTCAATTTTTGTATAATTATCTGTTATTGATTGGATAAAATTTTAAATTCAGAACAATCAAATTTCTTATTATATTAACTTTGTGATATACCATGAATTCAGAAGGCTATAAAACCTCATTATCTCTCTTTTTAGATATAGAATGTAGTCTACTTTAGTTATGATGATATGACTAATAGAATCATTGATATTTCATTACATTATGCAATTCTGCCATAATAAATAGTATATTAAGTATGGTCATATAACAATACTATTAATACTTTTTTAAGAATATTTTAGTTTAATACTGGAACTATACCAGTTAGCATAAGTATACTGACATTTATCTAATTATCAGATATTACATTATAGGATATAATAGATATAGCAAGTACTATCAATCTAGATAATCTATTGGCTACAAAAGTATCAAAGGTAAAATTCAAAAAAATATACAGATCTGAACATGATACTAATGTAAAGGAAAGAATGCTACTTGTGTTAAACGTAGTATATGACAAACAGATTCCTGCAGCACAGGTAGCAAGAGATCTTCACAGAAGTAGAACATGGGCATCTGACTGGTTAAAGAGGTACAGGGAAGAAGGCTTAGAAGGCTTAAAGGACAGAACAAAGAATGGAAGACCACCAGATATACCAGGAGAAGTATTATACGAGATAAAAAACGAGTTAGCATCCAACAGACAAGGATGGACTACAAAACAGGTAGAAGATCTAATTGTAAAAAAGAGTGGTGGAATAAGATACCATTATACCCACATATATCGACTTATGCATAAGTGGGGATTCAAACAGAAGGTACCACAGAAAGGTACATGTAAATACTGCATCAAGAGAAGAGAAAGAACATTTTAAAAAAGAGCAAGAAAGATACTATTGGATAATATCCAGCAGGGAGGATTTACTGTAGTATCTACCGATGAATCATTTTTCTTCTTTGATTCACTTGTAAGGAGAGTATGGATAAAGAAAGATGAAAGACCCATTGTCAAAGTTACTGGATCTCATCAACAATCAGTCTTGTTTGGTTCCATCAGTTTAGAAGGAAAACAATTGTTCAGACAGTATGACTGGTTCAATGCAAATACATTTTTAGACTATCTAAAACAGATTCATAGAAAATTTCCAAAATGTTACCTATTCCTGGACAAGGCAAAACAGCATTACAGATCAAAAAAAGTGCTAGAATATTTTGATAAACACAGAAACAGTCTGATTCCTGTATATCTTCCAACAGCATCTCCTGAATTTATGGTACTGGAACAAGTATGGCACATAGCCAAAAGCGATCTGCTTGTCCTACAATTTTATTCATCGTTTACAGATTTCACAAATAAATTATGTAGATATTTCAGAACAAAAAGATTTCACCTAAATATGAGAAACTATCTGTTGGAAGGTGTCAGCTAACATATGCTAAGCGGTATATGTTCAAAAAGAAAATAAGATTTATTGTATAAACTCATATATATTTTATAATTCCTTTATAGTATTATACGAGTTTTATCATCTTGTACGTACAAAAGGTAATATACAAGAAGTTCGGAGAAATAATGCTAATATGTATGCAAAAAGTTTCATAGATTTTTATAAAAGATTAACTAACCATATGATAGCAAAAACAATAAACAGAAAAACATTCTTTTTACTAGAAATTAATTAGGCTTTTTTTATTCAGACCAATATAATTTATTATTTTTGTCTTACAAAAAAATTATGGTGATTCATTTCAGTTATACTATTATTTCACTTAATCAAAATTTAAAATATGCATAATACAGAATTGACCAATGAGCAAAGATAAAGGTTGAAGATTTAATATCATCTGCAATAACAAATAAAGAACGTACTTTTGAACCTGATATTCGACGCGCCTCTGTAAACTCTGAGTGAGCTTAATAGATTGGGCTTTACGATTGTAGATTTAGATATAGACGAAATTTTAAATAAATCAAAAGAAAAATACTCCAATACAATCAAACAACAACTAAGAAATATGGCAAACTCTTATGCAATTCTTGTAGAAGGAATGAAAATACAGACGAGAGTGATATTTTAATAAACAGAGTAAATTCAATTTTTAATAAATGAATATAAATAAATTCTCTTAAATTATGGTAGTATTTCTTATGCCAATTATCCTATTTTTCTAATTAGATTTTATTATTATCACATCCAATAAAGAGTAAAAGCTATCTGTTATCATGTTTATTTGATCTAGTGTCATTAAGGTGAAAGTCCAAAAATGATTTAATTATATTATACAAAAAGGAAACTAATACCAAGTAAAGGATATATTATTTCTTGTCAAGTGTATAATAGAAGATAAACAATACATTGAAGATGTCGCAAAAGAATTACATAGATGCAGAGCATAGGCATACAGGTGATACAAGAGATTGGTAAGATCATATAATACTATCAAATCTAAAATTATGTATACAATTTAAGATAATATATTAGCAATATAATGTATATAATAACTATAAGATATATAGTACTCAGACAACTACTATTTGTCACTATCTAATTATGTGGTGCTACTTGTAACAATAATAAATATCCAGTATTATGATAAGTTTAGAAATTTTCTCATTAAGATGTAACATAATAGAAGAGATAGATTTAAAATATCATCACCAAGTACCAATAATACTTTCTATCTGCCCAGGTCAGAGGATGGCTCTCCAATAGCCATGCGAGATAATGGACCAAATTGTAGAAATATTGTGAACAGTATAATCAGGATTCGCCTTTTGGATGGTTCAGAAAAATTATATAGTCTTGGTCAAATTATTGGGTATGATTCTTTTGGAATGAGAAGGTCAATTTCGGCAGATTTTTGTGAAAATTACAATAAAACAATTTTTGGATATGATTGCAAATACGAAAATGCCAGTAGTATGATAATAACCTATACAACCGGACCCATGAAAGTAGAAACTGTCTATACACTTGATTTCAGCCCTGAAAATGTCGATATGCTTTATCAAAAAACAGATAAAGAAAAGAATCCTTATTTCAGATTCCAGCAAGAGAGGTAAAATAAGAGAGTTTTACTGATATGTAAAGAGGAAGCCACTGGAGAAGCAAGAGAAATACTATGGAGTTCTCTTGACAAATTATTAGAGTTGTTCAAAAGTAAATCGTTCGACTACCTTTATAATTTCCTCTACATTCCAGAAGCGGTAAGGGCCGAACTTCGAGCTCAAAGTCAAGGTCAGGGTCTTACTACAGCAGCAGGTGATAAGGTCCAATCCACGATACAACAAGATAATAATTCTTCTAATGCTGCTACTAATAGCGACTACTCCAATGACAAATACAAGCATATCGGATAGTTATAATAGTTCATTTTTGATATGAAAAAAAGAATAATTTAAAACAAATTCCAATTAAATTTACAATCTCTTTTGATGGAAAACCATTACAACAATATACCAAATACTACAATAATATAGACTATTGATCATTTTTTGAAATTGTTGCATAACCTAGAGAGAAAGCATCCACAGAAGATATTTTACATCTCCAAGCAGAAGTAATAATCGGATCTGAATCAGTAGACAGTTTAATTATAGCATTGGCAAGATGGACATATTTCAAACTATCTATTTCACTTTGCCTTATCATATCCTTCATAAATTGTTTATAATGTTCACGATAGTTATCTACCATTTTAATTTCATTTGGATCATTTGTTGTTGTTTCCTCTTTTTTAGCCATATTTTCTATCATCAGATCATAGTATTGTTTTGAATGTATCATATTTCCATAAATGACTAATCCATTAACACACAATGTTATATCAAATCCTATGCCGGTTTGTTCTACTCTTTGAACAAGATATTCTAAGACTCTATCAGATACCATAAAATTTGATATGATAAAATCGCTTAATATTATTCTTCTTTGACAAGACAAGATATATTGATGCTAGTAAATTATCTACGAGCGTTCGAAAATCGTTATTATTAACTAATTATTTTGATTAATCTAAATAAACCACTTTTTCTCATTATGTTTTGCATAGAACTCAATAAGATTAGTTATAATAATATCATATTTCTCAATGTCATAATATGTTTTTGAATGTTTCCTTAACTTCTCATAAGTCTGTGGTGTTATTCTCATCACTATGGTAGAATTCTCAAAGTCATTTATGGTAGTAGTTGCAGAAGCAGAAGCTTGTTGCTCTTGTTCTGGTTGATCAGGTAATTCTCGTAGATTAGTAATTTTACCTAAATCATTCTTTGCATTTACTATTAATGATATAATGGTATTATTATAATAATTTTTTATTTTATTATTTTGAATTGTTCAAACATCAAAGACATTAATAGTGATTCTGTTGCATAATTTTCTCCTTTTGCATCTATTGAAGATGAATATTTGTATGACGATTGTAACATTTGATTAAACAAGTCTCTATTTAGTTTTCTCAATATGGAAGAGAAATTATTCCATCTGTCTAATTCTCTTTTTAATATTATCGAGTTATTATTATTATTGTCCTCTTCAACAAACTTAAATGAATTGTTTAAAGAAGTCTTGTAGTGATGAAAAACTATTGACATAATAATAGGATATATTCTAATTGGAATTACAGAATAAGAACAAGCAGAATTATACAACCTTACGATTGAGAACATTTCTTTAAATAATTTCCTGTCATTCTTGTTAAGATATTTTTTAAATGATCTCCATTCATTTTCTTCTAAAACTGCAGCAATCCTGAATGTTGGTATTGTTCTACCCATTATGATTTGCAGATATGTATAGAATATAACTAATAGGATACGTGGAAGAGAGGGAGAGATACAGACTTACCTTAACAGGTCAAATAAAATTAAAATCTATAGAAAAAAGTAAATTATTTACTTACATAGATTAATTATAGAAAAATTAGTTAAGAGTAGTAGATTTTATCTACTTGTTTGTTGGATTGCTACCACGTATACAATCTATACACCAAACTTCAGGCTTTGGTATTCCATCAATATTTCTCCTTACTTCTATCCAAACAGATAGATTCGAACCACAATTTTCACATGTTCCATCGTAACTTGTTGTTGCCATTTTCATTGATATTAGTAATATAATATAAAATTGTTTAAAGGAAAAATAAATAATAATTCTATATATCTATTCGCTGTCAGAGTCTCCTATTACGTTAGCCTCTTTTTTCGATTCTGTTACGACTTTATCAGAAGCATTTTCAAGTGTCTCTTGAATCTCTTTCTCTCTACTATCTAGCTATGGCTTATTATTAAAAGGAATTAGAGTTTATCACTATGAGAAATAGATTTTGATATACTTTCATTTACAACGCTAATTAATTTAAATATCAATACATGTTTTTTAAGAATGTTGAATTTATAATTACATTTCAAGTCAGCAAAATAATCACTCATTATGATTACCTTCATTTTTGGATTTATTTCTAATAGTTGGTACTAAGAAATAATCTATTCATATCTGGCATTTTATCATCGGTTATTACTAATGAATATTTATTTGGGTTTTCCTTTATATGCTCATATGCCAAAAGTGGGTCAGTGAAACTAGAAACATCATAATAGCCACTCATCTTTAAAGCCTCGCTAAATATATTTAATAAATCTGGATCATTATCTACTATGGCTATCGATTTAGTAAACATTCTAGAGATAGATTTAAACATAAAAAATCTATTTAAGTATGATTTGTATTGAAAAATTTGCTTATGCAATACAATGCTCAAAGCAGTTAAAGAAGAACAACAACAAAACAACAAAAGAAGAGGAGGTTCATTGAGGCTCATGTATTACTATACATGTCCTCTAGTCGGGTTTTTCAGTCCAAAGAACTCCAGACAGAACCCCATCATCATCTCTTTTCTTAATAAATAATTTTATTAGGCAAAGTATAGATAGTTAAAATAATTAAAGAAATAAAATTTACAAGTTATCTAATTTTCTTTAATTTTATAAATCTATTACTCTAGTGATATTATCTCTACTAAATTAACGTTGTTTACTTAAAATACTCTAGGATGATAGTTTAAGTTTTCGGACAAAATTATATTAATCTATTAAATAGTTAAGTAACTTATTTCATTATGAAGATAAATAATAACAATAAAAAATCAATATTTTTTATTGTAATATCTTTGTCTCTGATAACAACAGCATTGACATCTATAACATATTTATCATCTGCAACAACAGTTTTTGCAGTACAAGAAGGAGAAGGAGATAAGCAAAAGTTTACTGCTCATTTATTTAGTGACCAAGAAGTTCCACCTATACAAACAAATGCATCAGGTATGACATGGTTTAAACCAATGCAAGATAATGTATGGTTTAAAGTTAGTGTCACTGATATACAAGGCATAACAATGGCTCATATACATAGTGGAAAGCAAGGTGAAAATGGACCACCAATAGTTCCTTTATACAAATCTGATACGCCCTCTGGACCGATAGTTGGTATATTAGCCAAAGGAAATATCACTGCAGATACATTTCAAGGACCAATGACGGGTAAACCAATATCTGATTTGATAACTGCTATGCAAAATGGAGAAACCTATGTAAATATACATACACAGCAAAATCCTAATGGGGAAATTCGTGGGCAAATAATGATCTCAAATTCTACTAATGATAACGCTCTTATTTACAAATGTTTCAGCCAAACTTAAAGCTGGATAACACCTAATTAAGATGTGTTTACTTTAACCACATCTCTTCCTGATGAAAGTTGGTGTACCAGTTTACTGAGAAAGATTAGATGGAATGACTATGTAATATGTCCACGTTGCCAGTCTAATAACGTAAAGAAGGATGGTCTTTACAGATCATATCAAAAGTATTTTTGCAAGCAATGTAAAAGAGGATTCAATGACAAAACAGGTACTGTATTTCATTATTCACATACACCATTGAAGGTTTGGTTTCTGGCACTGTACCTGTACTTTGTACTCTGGCCTGGCTGTTCAATAAGAGAGATATCGCTTGAGGTAGTGGTACCATATCCAAGATGCTACAGATTCATCAGAACAATTATGGAAAAAATTTCTTCTTCTTCTTACGCTAAACTCGATGGTAAGGTCGAGGGTGATGAATTCTATATCAAGGCAGGATTGAAAGGAAGATCATATCATGATGAGATAGTAAAACTAGGTAGAAAACCCCGGAAAAGAGGACTAAAACCCTGGAGAGGTAGAGGTACATTTTACAAGGATCATCCAATGATAACATGTATTCATCAAAGAAGGAACGGAATGACATATTTTGATGTTCCTTTACGACAGTCACTTCTTGATATTGTCTGTAGCAGAGTACAGTATGGTTCCACAATATTTACAGATGAATATAGTGCATATGACCAATTGGAAGAACATGGATTCGTACACAAAAGTGTAATCCATTCGCAGAAAGAATATGCAAATGGTACAATACATGTCAATAACTGTGAATGCAGAAGCAACTTGTATCAGTTATGGATAAAAAAGTTCATGGGCGTAAACAAGTACAATTTACAGACATATTCAAAAACATTCGAGTTTATTCATAATAGTAGATTCAGTACAAGAAAGGAAAGATTCATGGAAATCCTTTGTTAATTAGTAGCTGAAACATTCAGAAATAAGAGCGAATGATAAAATGACAATGATGAAATAAATCCATAATTTTTTTAATTTAATTTTATTTTTCTTTTTATTTATAAGATAAATTAATTAATTAACAATCTATTATTCTAGCATAATTTAAAACTCTAACAGAACAGTTTCACAACTGATAAATAGTATAGTCTTTAGGTATTGAAAACACATAAATACACATTACATCGGAGACAACTTGCATATGTTGTCATAGTCTGGACCTGATATCTAAATCCAAATCATATTGTTTGTTCAGGCTATGACAATTAAATTATCTCAAAGTGTTTTATACTTTAAAGGACATAAATATATACACATTCAGGAGGGATGAAAATCTCAAATATTTGTGTATAGATGTTGATAATGAGTAAAATCATTGTCTAGCATCTATTTCATCAAATTATTAAATATTTTATTACCTATCTAATTCAACCTAAAACATATCGAAGAATAGTTGTCGTCATAGTCATAGCTTTGGTCTCTACTATTTTGCTCTGCTTGCTCCAATAGATAAGACTATGACTACTTTAACTATTAAATTATCTCCAATTTTTAAATATTATAGCATGAATAATTTTTTACCAAACCGAGTTCAATATAATGCCATAGCCTATTTATTTTTGACAGATTTGCTCCTATAATCTAGTAGGCTATGGCTTCTTAATCTTCTTTTATTTACTAATCAATTAAATTTTCCACAATTTTTTAAATATAATAATAGCAATGTGAATATACAACCAAATAATACATACAAAAATATTCACGGCGGACCATAGCCTTCTATTATTTAGTGGTATTCATTAGAGGGCTATGGCTATTATTATTAAGATAATTTATCTTACACTACTAAATAATTTGTTGATTATATATTAGAACCAAATACCGAATACCAAACCTACAGTCAGTCATAGCCTGCCTGCTATCGTCCAACTGTTATATTGGTTTCTCCTATATAAGAAGTAGGCTATGGCTTTCTTTTATAATTAATTCCAAATATTATATTTTGACAATAAATAAATGGTATG
>CAWIYT010000133.1:0-11968 GCA_963840085.1 uncultured Nitrososphaerales archaeon | reverse complement strand
AAAAATAAAAAATTTATTATACTATAGAAATCTAAATATTCTACTCGATTTCGAAATCATCCTACCTACCTTTTTTATTTCTCACTAAATATCTTCAATAAAATTCTTTAATAGGACTCTGACGAGTAGATTGCCGGGTGGGACTCGGACCCTCGAAGCAGTACTTCGGGGGTTTACATGATTTGATATTAATAAATGGGAACAATATTTGATTTCTAATCTTCCTTAGTTAGGAAGACAAGTTTCTATAAAATATATAATTCACTAAGGTAATAGTTTTGTACTATAACTTATGCCTTATATCCTATTAAAAGAGCCATTTCAAGTGATTTCCAATAACAATCTAAATCTACAAATCCTATTTCTCTAAGCCATCCTATGTGTTTCCATAGGCAATAACTTATTAGCTCGATCCTCTTTCTTGGTGATAACCTATGGCATTAAGAAAGCGATATGAAGTCGAACTCACGGTGATGCCACATGTTCAGGTTACAGAAGACTCGAGTTGGATTAGGTATGTATAAATTTCTTCATAAGGTGACTTTTTTCGTTCATGTTTTAAGTGATGGATAGCAAAGCTAGATATGATAGCATCAAAATAATCTAGATCTGGCAGTGGTAAATGAAGATCATGTTCATAACCTTAACCTTTGCATCATTAGCAAAGTGATCTCGTGCAGTTTAAGCATAGTTGGAGATACATCTAATGCTACTGCTTCTACTATCTGGTCTATTTTTCTTTATTAATCTAATTAACCTTCCATCTCCTGTACCCATGATCTAATATTCTGTTCGTATCTTTAGGAATATGTTCAATTAAAACTGCCTCACCTTCTGAACGATGCGGAAGACTATCAGAGACATTAAGATATGCAAGAGCATTTTGGGCATTAGACCACTCCTTTGCAGATTGACTCAATTAGAATTTCATAACATTATAAT
Source organism: uncultured Nitrososphaerales archaeon (assembly GCA_963840085.1). Lineage (GTDB taxonomy): Archaea > Thermoproteota > Nitrososphaeria > Nitrososphaerales > Nitrososphaeraceae > TH1177. The sequence continues at coordinate 11,026 of CAWIYT010000133.1, read as the reverse complement.
TTTTCTTATTCAAATACTTTTCTTATCTACATGGTAGAATAGAGGATAATCAGTGGTTTAATTAAAACTATAAGAATACAGAAATAGAAAGAAAACAAATAAGTTAAATTAATTCTCGGATTGGGACTCGAACCCTGCAACTACATTCGCGGGATTATATCATGAGAATATACTTTAAAACTAAATAATTTTTAGATTATGTTAAATCATCTCTTAAAATTATTGTTACAGAATTAGAATAGAGGGATGGGATTTGAACCCATTACTTGCATTCACGGATTAATACTAAAAAGTAATATGAATTTTGTTTTGGTTAAAAATTATATTTTGAGATAAATCAAAAATCCTATAAGATGACACATGGAACATTTCGTAACAAAATATCAGAAATGATACGTAATGAGGAAATAGAACTTTATATTAAATCTAATCCGAACTTTTATACTTTAAGAGGTTGTAAATTTGATAATGGAAAACTAATGACAGGTAACCACACGGAGGTTATAAATACACAAAAAGTTATTCATCATCCACTCTACCAAATACTGGAAGGTACTCCATTTGGTGGAAGAGCTATACATGATCTTCATTTGACGTTCAATGTACCTGGAATCTATAATACTCTACTAAACAATCAAGAACTCAAACTAGAAATAAATCCACATAACAAAGCAATACGTTTTCCTTATACTAATATTAATAACTTTATTATCATAATATCAGTTTATCCTACTGATACTTGTCAAATTGTTATTGGTTGTAGCGAAAATCCTATACTGTTGAATTTTGAAGGCGTTAACAGACTGACAACAACCCTTTGCAGAATAGAAGAAAGATTATCTTATCTATGTCTTAAATCTTCAATAAATATACCCAAATACAACTATTGGATTATAACATTATGGCATATAGGAAAAGATTCAATTTCAGAATATTCACGTGAAATGTTTCATTGTGAATGGAATTTGGCAGAACAGATGATACTTAGAATATACAGTAAGACAATAGAAAAAAAGAACAAAGTAAGAATTGAAATACAACAAAATCCAACCATTCCTATTGAAAAACTTATAAAATTAGGTATTGAAAAAATATTAAACTAGTACTAGGGCCCTGTTAACTTAAGATATATTCACCCCTGTCATTCAATTCGATAATAAAATAATTTTCAAATGTTGTATAATTGTACATTGAAACAAAGAATTGTATTCAGTTATGTACTTTAAATATATTACATTCATTTTTACCACACGAATAGTAATAGTCAAACAATTCAGTTCTATCTTTGAAGTATTGATTTACTCGTTCCATAAGACTTTTCGCTATTGAAGAATCCAAATAGTGTTTCAATTTCAGTATATTACATGCTTCTGGATACCACGTTCCACCATTAGTGTAGACTGTATGTTTACCATATTTCTCGACTAGTGAATGAATAAATTTTTCAAACCTCACTTTTTTATTTCTTAAATTATAAAATTTTTCGATGACTATATCTACTACAAGCATACCTATATAAGAAAATAATACATCTTCTTGAAACTGTGTATTATTAAATTCAGTTCCTTTTAACTCAACAAGAAAGTGAAATTTTTCAAAAATAATCAAAATTAAGTTTCTAACAATAAAAGCTAAATAGTATGTAATAGAACCCTACTACATGGAGGGCACTACTCCCGACTAACTTACCGCTTTTGTAAATGAACCCACATATCAAAGAAGATGTATACTATCCCTGCTATAGAAAATAATTACTATTATTATATGAGATTCTAATATTTTGAAATGAAACTTTCCCAATCTTTGATATTAACTATGGCCTTAGCAATTATTTGTCTTTCATTTTTAAAGAATTTGTTTTTATTATTTTGAAGGAAATAGAGATAATCATTAAATAAGATTTTTTGTTAATATAAACATGTGGGGTATCACAGTATATCTCATGTGGCTTGCTGATTACTTACAAGGGCGTAAAGATAAAAAAACCTGTAGGATGTGTAATTATATTGCTAAAAATGAAAATGCTCTCACTAATCATATACACAAAGAACATGGCTTATAAATTAAAGACTGTAAGTTAAAGGATTATAAAATAAGTTAGAATGTTTATCTAAATCGTTCTCCTTATCAATTTTAAACAATATCTTTCAGTTTCAATTTTCACATACTGTATATTTAAGTAAATAACCATTTTAATTGTATTAGATTTTATTTATTATTTTATAGCTTTATAATATGAATAATTACTTTAAATTTGTTATTAACAATGTTAAATATAATATATTACTGACAACAATAGTAAAAGCAAATGTAGAAAATACAATAGATGAAAGATTAGAACTTGTAGAACTTTCCAAAGGCTTAAGACAGATTTTACAAGTTGCGGGTTTTACTGTTGAAAAAATATTAGAGAATGGGCCTTCTCAGATTGCAGAAACATTAGGAATAGATGTCTATATAGGAGAGATAATATATAATGAAACAAAAAAATCAACTAGTAATGTAAATTCCATTTTTTTAATAAATATTAATTATTAACCAATCAAATTGTCTTGAATTATTAAATAGCACTTTTAACTAAAATAGATATATGAAATCAAAAATTATTCACTAGTAATTTCTTTATCGTTTCTTATATTTGCTTTAATTGCAGCAGTTGAAATACAATCAGTTGAAAATGCATTAGCACAACAAGACGGTAATAGTAGTATGTACCCTAATATGTCCAGCCTTAAAGAAGATAGAATATATCCTAATATCCTAATATGTCTAGTCTAAATACCAACAAATAATAAATAATAAATACTATTCACTGGTTGACTATTATTTTTTAAATTGGAAATAGTTCTTGTAGAATCACTATTATTTACAAGTCTATGCTGAGATGATTGGTGTAATCCTTGAGTTGAAATTCCAATTGGAGAGATAGGTCTTACCAAGGTATGAAATTGTTATAAAATTAACTATTGTATACTAAACGAACCATCAAATTTACAGATAATATCTTAATTGATTTTCTAATTTAGCTAAAGATGTATGTATTATTTAAAGAATAATGAAATTATGTATGAAAATGCTAATACCTTTAACACAACTATCAAAAGTAAAATCAAAATGAATGTGTTTTTACTCATTTTCTAATAAGTGGTGATATGTAAGTCTAGTAAATCCAGTATAATGAAGAAAACTGTTGAATTTCCCATAAAGAAAAATTGATTCATGTTTTAATGATAATGAACTTAAATCATACAATACCAAATATTATTACAATAATATAATAAGTCATATGGTAATTATGTATTATAGGTTATATTTCACAAAACTCAAATTGTTAATTGAAGAATAAAAAAAAATTTGTAGGTCTGAAAGGTAAAAGTCTCCTGTTATAACCAATAGTTTGGATTTGTATTTTTCTAAATCCTTTTCCAATTCTTTTATCAAGAAATGTGCCAATTGATGTATTGTGAAAACCCTTCTTATTATTACATTTTTTAATGCTCTATCTAATTTCTTGTTTTTTTTATCAGCTATATCTGTTATATTGTAAAAGTCTAATTTGTAGTTACTAACTAATACAAATACCGTTGGAGACTCAAGACCATTATGACGTTTTGGCAATATACCTCTTACAATACTATCACAAACAAAATCTGATTGATGTTTAACAAAATAAGCTATATCGCCTATTGTTAGTTCAATTATTCTATTTCTTATTTTCTTGTTGCCTTTAGCATTATTTGAAAATTCAAGTATAAATTTATCTTCTAAGAGTTTTTGAGCTGATATAAATTTAGGTAAGGAAATTGGTTCATTTTCTAATAACATCAACTACAAAATATCAATTATCATTCTATTTATCTTAGCAAGCTGGTTGAAGAGAGGGAGAGAGAAAAGACTAGTGGATAATCTTTCATTCTAGGCATCGTATTTAATGGGGTATAACATTTCAAAATATGATTATTTATATATAATATATCATACTCCATTCTCAGATATGTCAAACAATTCTACAAATAATATTGATGACTATAATCAGGAAGAAATTGTCAAAAAAGAAGCAAGAGGACTTGGGGATGATACTGATTTTGGTGAAGTTCAAGAAATTTAGGAGAATATATCATAACACAAAGAGGTACTGTAGATAAAGAACGATATTATATACCAAAGAATTTAGTAGAAAGATTTGATGGTGATACTGTCTATTTTAAAATAACAAAAGACGAATCTAAGCAATACAAAAGTGATTAATTAATTTCTTTTTTATACACGTAATTATTTTTAATTTAATAAGTATGTTATTATTTATTCAGTTGTTAAATTGTATCCTCATCTTGTCAAATATTCTTTAGTTCTTTGTTTATATTCTTAATATTTACATTCTAATTGTTTATAATAGTGTTATTTTTGCTATAGATATAGTGCTAACTACTATCAACTATGTGATAACAAGAAGATTTCTTTATTAACTGCAAATAGCTATAATAATTTAATGAAATCCTCTAACAATAACGATTTTTATATCCTATTGGTAGACGATGAAAAAGATATTCTCGATTTATTTAGTGAATATTTATCATCCAATGGATTCAATACAATATCATTTCAAAATCCGCTGAAAGCATTGAATTATTTTTATCAAAATCCAAATAATTGTTCTTTAGTTATTACAGATTATAAAATGCCTCAAATGTCTGGCTTAGATTTAATAAATAAAGATAAAAGAAATAGATACTGATTGCAAAATAAAAACCATAGTTATCAGTGCTTTTATAAAAGACAATCTTCCTTACGATAAATCATACATTACGATGATAGATAAAATATTAGAAAAGCCTGTTTATCTTGATAGATTAAAAAATGAAATTCAAGAATTAATTTCAACAATCGATATTCAGCAAAAAGCCTGATAGTAATAAAATAAAAAAAGTATTGAATAAGTTCAAAATGTCAATTTCTACTTTTAGATGAGATAACAGTGCAATTGTCTCTAATCCTAATAAATAATATTGCTTATTAATCTAAAGTGAGTTCATACGTCAAAGTCTAAAGCAAAAATATTGATAATAGATGATGATAAAGATATCACTGATTTATTTGCCATATATTTAGAAAGTAATGGTTATAATATAAATGCATATACCAATCCTGTTGAAGCCTTAAATAACTTCAGAAAAAATAGTCACGATTTAATTTTACTTGATTTGAAAATGCCCACTATGGATGGAATGACATTATATCACAAAATAAAAGAAATTGATAATAATGTAATAGTTTGCTTTACTACTGCAGATATAAACTATATTCAACAATTACAAAAAGGTATTATCGATATTGAAAAAATTGTTTTATACAAACCAGTATTATTGAAAGACTTGAAAAATAAGATTGATTGGTTATTATCTCGTCAAGAAATAAATAGTAATAAACCAACAACTATGATGATTCTTTGAAATCAATTCATTGGTAATGAGTTATGGTTTATTTTTTTCTTTAACCGATAAATTATCTTCAATTATTAAATAATATAATTAACACTGATATTTACTCGACAAACAAAAATCCAGTCATTCCAACCCATTTCGACATACCATAGCCTTCTACATATCATTTCCTCCTACTACGATGGCTATGGCTTTTACTAATATTAAATAAGTAAATCTCGTCCATTTCCATACCACAAATGTTATGGTCTTAGAATTAGCAATATCAGAAATCAAGAATGCATTCAATGTAAACTTTAATACGATTTGCAGTTATTTTCAGAACGACAATTGCAAAATATATTACGCTATTATTAAAGTAAAAAGAAATGCTGTAAAAATTTGGTTTAAGAATTATAAGAAGAGAGATTATGCTACATGTTAGGCATTAGAATTAGTTTCTAATAATGTCTTAATAAACTATGTAGATAAAATTCCTTATAATAACATTATTGCATTTGATATGTAAAATTATAAACAAATGGAATATGATATATAGAAGTACATATAATAGCAAGAGCAAAAGACCCATAAGAAGATGCAATAGTGGTCTGGAAGGTTTTAAGACCAATACTACATGAACTCTATAGTTTAAAGTTTCTATATTATCAAAGAGACTTAACTTTTATAGCATATTCATAACTAATGTCAAACAAGGTAATAGACTCTTTACATCAGGAAATTGGAAAAACTATTGCTTCTGAAAGGTTTCTTAATACAATGGATGGTTTTTGGTTTGCTTTAAAACCTAATATAATCATAAACTCTTTTGACTTTGTTACAGTAGAGAATCTGTTTGATAGTAAATCTATCGGAATTATAAAAGAATTACAAGCAGTTGCTGAATATGATTATTATTATAACAATGATTTATCTAATAACAGTACAAAATCAAGTACAAAAGACCAATCGAAGAAAGAAGAAGAAAAAAAGGACCAACTTTCTAATATACAACCAAATGGAGTTGTTTTGGCAAAAGTTGCAATAATGGCAAATGGTGGAGTGAAAGCACAAGGATATAAAGAGGATATATCTATAAATTTTCCTGTAGGAGTAGGTAAAACGGTTAGATTTGCTACTAAAGATGAGATTATATTTGCTTTAGGAATTCCACAAATGGAAAATCCCATACCAGCAGGTATCATAGAAACAACTAATGGCCTTGAAGTTCCTATTACCTTGGATATAACTTATCTGGCAGGAGCGGATACAGCACATGTAAATGCATCAGGAATATCTGGAAATAGAAAAAGTTCTTATATTTTATTCTTATTGCAATCATCATATCAGACACTTAAAAGAATGAATCAAAATGTTGCATTGATAATATTTAACACAAAAGAGCAAGATTTGCTATATATAGACCAAAAAGAAAAATATACCAAAAAAAGAACTGAAAGACTATTTGATGTACTGGATTTAGATATAGAGCCATTTGAAAATGTAACTTACTTTCTTCCAAGAGGAAAAGATGGTAAACCTAACTCAATTCATGTACCAAAGAATTACAGAACATATTCTTACGAGCTAAAAGATGTTTATGATAGACTGGAACTGCTATTTTCTGAACCTTATGGTTTACATCATGATTTCTTGTCAATAATGAATTACATTTATGAATCGTGGCCTCTAAAAAGTAATATTGGAATGAAGGATATAAGTACATGGACTGACCTTTCTGAATTTAAAGAATATCCTGAAACAATAGTATCAAACAAATCTTCTCTTTTGTACTTTTTAGGTAGATTACAAAGATTTAGAAAATCACCTATGTTTATTGATAAAAAGAAAACCAGTACCTATCTTGGTAATGAAATTAAAAACATCAAAGCAGGTGAAGTCTTTGTAATAGATGTGGCAACAATATCTTCTTTTGAAGAGCAAGCATTTGTTGTTGGGGACGTAATGAAAAGTATTGATGAAATGTATTCTTCAAGATACTATAACCTTGAAGATGATAATAGAAGCAATAATTCCAATATAGATAGCAATAAGAGTAATGTACAAAATGACCAAAAAAAGTTACATTATATTCTAGTTTTTATTGATGAAATTAATAGATTTATACCTAAATCTCAAAATGGAAAAATGAATTCAGTTTCAGAACAAATAATGAGAACAGTAACTGCAGGAAGAACAAGAGGAACTATTTTATTTTCTGCACAGCAATTCAAAAGTGCTACAGATTATAGATTACAAGAAAATATTGATTTACAGATTACAGCAAAGCTAGGATTATCTGAATTATCTACAGAGCCTTATTCAATGCTTGATGAAAGTACAAAAATGAATATAGTTAGGCTAAACAAGGGAGAATTGGTTATGGTTCATCCAGCATTTAGACACCCAATAAAGATTGGATTTCCTAAGGCTGCATATAAAGAACCGTATTAATTCAACAAAGATAAGAAGACTGATTGTAAAACAGAATAGTTTGGAGGTTTCTGTTGAATCTGTCGAATTCTGTTAACTAAAAAAGCAGCACTAGTCCTATTAGGAATTCCTAGTATCGTTAGCATCAAGACAGATGCTCAATGCTTCCTGGAACTAGTTCTAGTTTATTTAAAGGCTTAATCCCTCTCTAGTAGCCTATATTTTTTATCAATTATCTCTTCTATACTTGTTAATATTGTAATTCTAAATATATTACCTCGAATTAAACAAATAATAGATTAAATATAAACAAATATGACTTTACAATAGTCATTTATACATGGGTTTATATAGCTTAGTAACGTGTATGTACATATGTCAGCAAAAGAAAATATACAAGTACAAGAAAATATAGATGTAAATGAACAAAAAAATACAACTAAATTTAACAATATAACACTAATTTCAATGAAAGAACAACTAACACCTTAAATCAACAACAAGATGCAATAAACAAGACACTAGATAACACCTTAAATAATGTAAAAAGAACAACTGATGAAGCTACACGAGAGATTCCAAGATATACACAACGTATTGCTGAATATCAAGAACAAACTATTCAAACCATAAGAGATATTGCTTCTGACTATATCGAAGCACAAAAACAAGTAATAGCCTCTTTTCAATCACAAGTAGATAGAAATAGTGGTAATAACAATGGAGTATGGGACTGGTTTAATCCACAAAAAATTGCAGAAAATCACGCAGTAATGGTAAATAACTTTACAAGTTACCTATTAAATTCTGCAAATCTAGTAAATAACGCTTTAGCATCCAATATGAGAGTATACAATACAGCATTGAACAAACACGTGATAATCTAAAGGCTTTCGCAAAAACAAACACCAATTTCGTACAAACAGTATCAGGTAATAGCCAAAATAGAGACGGAAATACTAGCAACTACAACAACAATATCAAATAAAGACAACTAGGAATTAATTTTAACCTCCTAGTATACAATTTAGAAATTTTGAATTATTGTACCTAATCAATCTTTTTTATTTTTTAAGATGTGAAAGGTCAAACTTAGATTCATGTTATTACATATATTTCAGATAGTTAAGTTTTTAATAATAAAAACTAATACTTTGTCATAGAACTCTACTACATGGAGGGCATTACTCCCTACCATCTTGCTTAAAATGTAATAGAACCATAATATTTGAACTTGGACCCGACTAATGACATAAAATTTGTATTTAGAATGAAATGAGATTGCAAGAATAATGATTATTGTTTAATACATGACCTTTTATACTCTAATACAAGAATCTTGATTTGTACCATAACCGAAGAGTTAAGACCAAGAATTAGTCATTTATTTATCATCAATAAGAAAAAATCCTTATAAAACAGAAAAGTTAAACGCTTATATAATTTTAACTTTAACTCATAATGAACTTCTTGTCACTCTTAGTAGATATTTCGTTGGAAGAATATTTTTAAAAATGCTATTATAGCCTTTTGGATATAGAGATTAATCCCACTATTTTTTTCAATAAGCAATTAGTCTGGGTTCACAAATTATAGAAATCTAAAATATCTAACATTCTCGATTTTATATAGTAAATTAAAATTCAGTATGTAAACTTGAGTATTGTACTTTGATAACCCCTAGTTTTTTATTCTTATGTTTTATAGAAATGATTTTAATTTGAACATTTAAATAATATTTGACCGTGTTATTTTTTCTATTGCAAAATTATTGATATTTTAGCATTCAGAATCTTAACCCACATCACCACACGAGAGAAAATCAACACGGATGAAACAAATACGGATAAGACTTGTATGGAATTAGATGATGGAAGTAACTATTGTGCATAGAAAAACTTTCTTCTATCTGAATATTACAACAATACCAATCCCGAATCAAAATAGTATTGGGTACAACTCATCATCAGATTATGAGTAATCCATTAAAAAATCCCAATTGTTATATAAAGCCATTCATTTTTTAAATTGAAGACGATTGTATATTGCACATCATACGGTATTAGATTACTTTATACTATTAATAATAGTGCCTAACATAGGTCTCAATCTATTTAACGTATATAAACAATATTTCAAGTTGTTCAACATGACAAAAATTCAATACGAAGTAGACATAAATGCATCAGTAGAACAAGTCTTCGAATATTATACCAATCCGGATAACATTAAAAAAGCATGGCCACAAGATATTGTAAAGGAATCCGAATCATTATCTGGTTCCAAGAATGAAGAAGGTTCGGAGATGAAAGTTAAAGGGGAATTTATGGGAAGAGAAGATGAAATGATTTTACAAGTTTCTGACAAAGAACAAAACAAAAGATTAGTAACAGAACAGAAAGACGGGCCATTTAAATCCTGGATAAGCACACAAGAATTTAACCAAAGTAATGGGCAAGGTACTCATATAAGACACATTATCGAATATGAATTACCAACTACAGGAAAAATTGCTAATTTCCTTACAGGAGACCAAGCAAAGAACAAAATACAACAAAGTTTGCAGCAAGCTGCTCAAACAGTAAAACAAAAACTAGATTCAAATTCAGTTCGTTCCAATGCATAAAAAGTTGATATCTAAATAGGGGTTAATAAAAAAAGAAAAGGGAATAGTAGTAATAACCATGAGCAATTCTATTTACAATAAAGTAGGATATATAGAAATACCTACAGATAACATTGAAGAGACAAAAGAATTCTATTCGAATATGTTTGGTTGGGAATATGAGAAAAGCAAAGAAGGAGGAGGAGAAGAGTATTGGTTAATAAAAAATGCTGGAGTAAAGGGAGCAATAACTTCAAAAAGAGAAAATAATCAAACTCCCACATTTTATATTATGGTAGAATCAATAGATGACTTTATAGCCAAATCTCAAAAACAAGGTGCAAAGGTGATAGTCAACAAACAGGAAATATCTGAAGGATTTTATGCTACAATACAAGACCAACAAAAAAATACATTCGGTTTATGGGAAAGCAAAAATAAATAACTGAATTAAAAACAATTCAAAAACAAGTACTGATAATAAGAGCTAATCCAAAGTAGTGATAGAACCATACTAACTTTTATTTGTAAATAATATTAAGAATGTAATACTATAGTTATCTGAGGC
>CAWIYT010000132.1:0-8499 GCA_963840085.1 uncultured Nitrososphaerales archaeon | reverse complement strand
TACAGCTAATCATAATGTATGTGAAAAACTACTAATAGTTCACCTATATTCAGCTAGCTCTACTATAAGTTTAGAATTTTCTAAATAGTATAGTTCTTAATTATATTTAGTTATTATTATTAGGAACCTATTTTAAAAGAGATATTCACAATATATTAAATTCTATAAGAATATTCCAAGGCGGGAGTAGAATCGTCCATGTAGTAGAATTCTACTACATCGTATATAGCTTTTATTATTAGAAACTTAATGGTTCAATTGATTTATAAAAAAAAGAGATAGTAAATACCAAATTTATCGTACTGCCGCTAGTAATTGTTTTAGTTTTACTATTTGCTGTTGATGCATTTGTTCTTGAGTAATACTTGACAGGTCTTGTTGCTGTTGTGATGTACTTTGTGGAGGTAAAGATTCAGTCTTTGAATTTTGTTGTTCTTGGTCAATACTCTGTTGTACTTCATTTTCTATTTGTAGTTGTTGTGGTTCTAGTTGATGGTGTTGTTTATGATAATTATAATAAGTCTCTCTGAAGCTATCATCTTTATAAAATTTTTCATATTTTTCCAAAGAATCCTCATTATTTAGGTATGGATTCATTTCCTCAGCCATTGCATTTGAAAATATATTCAAGCTAGTACCAAATGGTAATAACATTACCAATGAACCTAACAAAAATATCATTGAATTAAGCATGTCTTTGTTATTAAAAAGAAGATATTTCTTAACTGTGAAAAATAGTAAAGGAAAATATTAATTAAACTATATTACAGAAAAATATTTCACTTTATAAATATTTTATTCAAAAACAATACTGAAATATATTGAATTTCTCATGTTCTTAGCTAATGGATTAGTAATATTTCTTGTTATTATTATTATTCTTTTTATTTTGTTCTAACAAATTAACATAATTATTTGCTATGTTCTATTCTATTTGCTTTTTTATAACTTGTGTGAAACATTTGTTTATTGTACAGAAAATATAGAATATGAAATATGTTGAATAGGGAGAGTAATACCGATAGCGGTGCAAAAATAAGAGTCTATTGTCTGGTAATAAGGAATATAATATTTAAGATTTGTTCTGGAATATATCAATTATCTTATTAAATATTATATAATTATTATTTTTATTATTAATAAATCATTGTGCTATTCTATTTATTATTAGTCTTCCAATTTGCCACAATTACGTTAATAGCTCCATCATCTTTAAGAGATTTATTAAACGGATAACGTTCTCTGAATCCAATATATCCAGAATGGTTATTTCCCCACTCTGCTACTGTATTATCAACAAATGGTTGATAAATTCCACTTGCATTCTTAAATGGAGGAATTTCTGACATGACATTATGTTCTATATAATTTTGAGGAAAAGGTTCTTCTTTGTTTAGGCCTAATAAGCCTAATGGATTTTCATTTTCTGTCTTTACATATAAACCTTGAAGTAGATTGTCTTTAGGATTATATAGATTATAGAAGTTGTCTACTACTATATTATCAATGGCATTTCCAAACTGTGTATTTTTTGATGTTGCTCTATCGCTAATTGCTGCTCCTATAAGATGTATAGAAGTGATATTATATGCTGAATTGTTCTTCCATGTTTCATTATTATTTAAGTTTATTAAGGCACTTTCAACTACTTTTGCGCCTAAAGAATGAGCAATTATTCTTATATTGTGATTTGGACAATTAGTTCTAAAATCAGACAGAAATTTTGCCAACTTCGGTCAATTCTGATTTGCTATAGATTTAGCAATATCCCAACCTGAAGGATTTATAACAGTATTTGAATCCCAGCTAAAACCTACTACTGGGATATTATATTCATTCGAATTCAATGATAAGTTGGTTCTATCTATCTGTTCTTCTAGCTGCAATCTGTCCTGTCCATACTCCATGAATATATACTGCTAATTCATTATTGTCAGAACAAGGATTTTCATTTAATCCAGGAATATTATAAGAGTCATAATCTTCCATATTATGCAATGAATTCACTTGGCCTGTCTTAAGGTTAAAGTGATTGCGAGTCGATACTATTGGTACTTCCTTATTTAATATACTCAAAAGATTAGATGTAAAAGGTGGATGACGACGTCTTGTTAGTAAGTCCTTATAAGCAGACCAATTTTTCATATGTTGTAATTTGCAATATTCATTAAAATATCTTTCTCCAATTATAAAGCAAAGTATATAGTTCTCAGTTTTGTATTTAGATTGCCACCTGTGATTGAACTTGTGGAAGAAAATGGTTTGCTCAATAAAGAAGCAGTAGTAGTTGCAGATAATGTTTTGATATATGAAAACGAAGTGAAAGATTATTTAGATTATGTAAAATTCTGAGAGATACAATAGTTATACAACAACAAAAACTACTTTAGAATTTACTAAAAACGTTAAAGATGTCTGGAAGTCAGTATAATAGAAATTTTGAACTAGCAAGTTGCTTGAATTTTAGTTCTTTTTAACAATAGGGTTCACCTACTTATTCAGCTAGATGGTCGGGAGTAATACCGATAGCGGTGCTAAAATAAGAGTCTTCTTTTATAGAAAATAAAATAATATGTAAGAATTCTTTTATGATAGTAAACTTATCTTAGCAATTTGTTTGAAATAAATTCATGCAATTGTGAATCAGACATATTCTTTTTTGCTTGTGCAAAAGTCTTAGCAATTTCACCTATTGTATATCTGAACAAATATTCTGAAGAATTTGAAGCATTTTTAATTGCTCCAAGTATTACAGTAGCAACTTCTTTTGGTGGTTGAGCATTATTCATAGCAGAAAAATAATGAGATAGAAATGTATCTATAGTATTGGAATAATATGAAGAATTCTTTTTCTTTATGTCATTATTAGAATAATTAAGTTTTGATTCTTCTTTCTTTTCATCTTTCAATAGAGGTTCTTGTAATTTATTGTCAATTTGATTTGGAAATTTAATATTTGGTACAAAATTAGTATTGATAACACCTGGTTCAATAAGGATTACTTTAATTCCATATGGTTGAAGTTCATAGGATATAGATTCACTTAATCCCTCTAATGCAAATTTTGTACTTGAATATATGCATTCCGCAGGTATTCCTACTACCCCCGCAATAGAAGTTACATTTATTATTATTCCATTCTTCTGCTCTCTCATAGTAGGTAAAACTTCTTTAATAGTTCTTATTGCACCAAAGAGATTTGTCTCAAATTGTTTTTTTATTTTATCTAGTGATATATCTTCAAGAGCTCCAAACAGACCATAACCTGCATTATTTACTAAAATATCGACTTTCTCTTTTTCATAAAGTATTTTTTGTGTTGCATTTCTTACAGATATATCATTATTTACATCTAAAGATAATACTTTTAAGGGAAGATTTTCATTATGAGCTGATTTTTTCAATTTTGTTACTCTTACTTGTATCTCTCATAGTTGCATAAGTATAAAATCCATTTCTTGCTAGAAGTAAAGAAGTTTCAAATCCTATTCCTGTTGAACTGCCAGTAACTACTGCAATATCTTGTTGTTGTTTTTTCATCTTAAATAGTCAATTACAAAAAAATATAAAATATACTTTTTCAATTAGTAAAAATTAATTGAAATTTGACGATTTATTAGCACAAATACTTAGTGCTACTCCACAAATCCAACAGTCAAGTCCAATAGATAATACTAATAATTGGATAGCAATTGGGACTATTGCAGTGGCGATTGCTACAATTATTTTAGCTGGTGTAACAACATATTATGCAATTCAAACAAAAAAAATAGTTAAACGTTCAGATTAAATTCTTAAATTGTTAGAATTAATAAAAAATGTGGATGGATAACGGTAGAGCAAGAGAAGCAGCAGTAGGCAGTTTTGATAATCCCGCACCTACTGATGCTGTATGCTAGTCAGACTAACCTCCCCGTGGAAGAAAATCAAATACTCCTAAAGCCTCTAAACAATCTATGATGGGAACCAGACTGTCTCCAGGAATTTGTGCATCCTGAAATAATTGAACTAGTTCTGTACTTTTTTGTTCATTTGAAATAACTGGATTAGATAAAATTTCGCAAAAAGATTCCAAGGTAAGACCGGATACCTCAAGAGTATTTTCTAAATTTTGTAATTGTATGTCATTTAGATTATTAATAAAACATTCTTCACAAGTTAGTGGTTCTTCTCCGCCGCCGCCGCCGCTACCAGCACCGCGGTTGTCGTTATTGCTTATACATATAAAGACAAAGCCTTTGTCAGAATCATAACCTGATGGTCCATTGCTTCCACTACCACTACTTCCAAAGGAACTAGTTTCTATTCCTTCGTCTTCTGCTGCTGCTGCTGCTGCTGTTGCAAAGTCAGTACCAAGAATACCTGGTAAATCTTTTATGTTAAACTCCACACCATTGATATTTACATTGATTTGCTTACATTTGGCATAATCGCCTCTGTCATCTTTTCCATATGATTTCTTGTACTTGTAGCTATCCATTCAATAGTCTGGATATGCTTGTGCATCTGTCATAAACGATGGAGATAAGGCAGCAAATGTTCCAGCAAATAGTACAATAGCTATGAATAGTGCATTAGTTTTTGTTGTTGATATTAATGTACTCATTATTTAAATATATTATAGTTAATTATATCTGAAATACGAGTGATTCTAAAAGATTTTTCAAAGATGAAAATGAAATAGATTATTCTTTAGAAATAACGACAATAAGATGAACATATAATCATTCATTGACATAGATAAATTTACAATTATTCCAAGGAGAGAGTAACACCTATAGCGGTGCTAAAATAAGAGTCTACTATCACAAGTTCTACTACCTTGTATTTAGCTTTTATTATTAGAAACTTATTTTAAAATTAATTTATAATAGATATTATTATAATAACAATGCTTGCTATGTCTATATTATTTCATATGCCAAAACATAGTTTGCATTATCCGAAGTGAAACTAATCCTTTTTTGTCCTTCACGAACCTCATTTTCCTCAACAATGTGTGTCCTAACATGTTTGATATTACTTAGATTCAGTATTAAATCTTCATCAAAGAAATTTATTATAGCCTTTTCATCGAATTGAATATTGGCATTTATGTTCCAATCACTTCCATTCATCATTGATTCTGGTCCAAATACATGAAATCTACCATTTTCAACAGAAAGAAAAGTCTCATTTAATTTAGTAGTATTAATATCATCATCAGTTTTATTACAATGAAGATTTAATAATCGTAAAGTTCTCATATATTATACTTAATTTATAAATATTAAAGATTTTTTCTCTTTTTATATATCAACAATGCAAAGACCATAGTATCTAATAAAAATCACAAATTTTTTTGGCGCCGAAAAAAGTTAAAAAGAAAAATATTCTGATTATTTTAATAGGATGTGCTCTGTTGCCTAAATCATTTGAATAATATTTTTCATTCTAATTCAGTACGTAATCATTTGATAGTTATAGTTTGAAACCAATTATACAACGATGCTTTTAGTACCATTTCTTTTATCATGTTCTCAAATCTAATAGCAGTAACATATTCTCTACCAAACATTCTCTTGATACAGGAAAAGACTGTTTCTACCATCCACATCTCTGTCCATAGTTCACACTGTCTTTCCATTGTTGTAGATTGGTTTTCTGCATATTTACAGTTTTGTTTCTAAGGTAATGATTGGTCTTTCTGATTCTAGCATTCTTTCGTACCTTTATTGCTGGTTTGATTCCTTTAAATGACAATATCTGAAAATTATTGTTACTATCATAGGAACCATCCATAATGGCAGTTTCTATCATCTTATTCTGCTTTATTGTTATATCATCCACTAATTCAGGTAATACTTTTCCATCATGTACTTGTTCACTGGTTACTTGTAATGATAATATTCTCTTTCGTTTTATATCTACAGCAACATGAATCTTTAGATAACCTCTCTTGACATTCCACTTGTGCCTAATCCATTCGCCTCTGTTTGTAACTTTGATTCCAGTAGAATCAATTGCTATTACAAAATAATCATCATTTAAATTAGATTTGTCCTCATCATCGTTTATTTTGATATCCAGTCTGTTGATTCTTCTACAGATCCTGCTATAATCTGGAATAGATGGTAATGTGTTTGAAGCATGTTCTCTTACTACGCCTTCTGTCTGTCTATATGGTAAGTGAAAGTATGCTCTCATGTAACCTAATAATTTTATGAATGAATGAGTATACGAATTTTCTACCTTTTTTGCCTTCATTCATTTCTTCTAGTTCGACATGCCAGTTATCAATAACGTCAAAATCTAGTAATACCTCGCCTCTTTTTACTAGAGATTCATTGTAATTTCTCCAGTTCATATGTATTATGACTAGAATAGACTAGCTAAATGTATTAGGAAGAACGAGTTAGGCAACAAGGCAGTATTATCTATACTTTCCATAATTATTCAAGGAAATGATTACTACTTTTGGGTTAATGCTGATAGTAGTGCTAAATTAAGCCTAATATTGTAGATATACTACTGCTCATATTTAGCTTTTATTATTAGAAACTTAATTACCTCGAAGAATTCAGAAAAATAAAATTTGAGAATTTATTTATTTATTTTAGTAGTGTTTGACAGATAGGAGGATGAGCTAGAAGTAGTCATAGGTGTAAACCCATTATGAGATTCGAGCCATGAATAAATATCTGCCAAGACATATTGCTCGATTGGACCGTGTTGAGTTTGCCATTGGGATGATGGATAAAATTCATGTCCAAGATTTGGGTATGTAATTAGAGTGTGATCAGGATGATTTATCTCAGTTAGTTTTTGCTGTAATAACATAGCCTGTTCAACTGGAGTCTGTGTATCGTTTTCTCCATTGAGTATAAGAATACTAGTATTTGAAGGAACTTTGCTAATAGTATTTAAATTTGGTGCGAAAGCAATAAATGAATTCAGCCACATCGGACACCCTAAGCCCATACATTTAGGGGATGACACGAATAGGGAATACAATGGAGACGGAGACGGAGGCGGAAAAGGGAATAACTTCAGTAATTTGATCAATACAGGTTTAAGTTGTGTATCAATATTTATGTAAGTATCATTGTTACTGTTATGTTCTGGTTTTGGAGATAGGGTCCTATTTTCCAGCTTCGAAAAAATGAAGCTAAGATTTCCATTTATTAGACCTTGGAAGGTTGGATCTTTTGATGCATTCTGAATTGAAATTAATCCATCATTATTTTTATCCAGTACTTGTTTAGCATATATCAGAGGTAGCCGTACCACTTGATAGTCTAGGATATCACTAATATTCTGGGCTGCTGCACCAATAAGTACAATATTCTTTACTTTGCCAGGATTGTCAATTGCAACCCTTGGTGATATGACTGTACCTTCACTGTGACCCAAGACTGTTATTCTATTAGGATCAACCTCTGGTTGTTTCATTAAAACCGATAGTGCTTTATTTGCATCCTGTACCAATTCATTAATTGTCATGTTGCCCCATACGTTGCTATCAACAATTGTATGATTTTCTCCTATCCCTCTTTTATCATATCTAAGTGTAACAAATCCGCGATCTGATAGATAGTCTGCTATTTGAAAGAATGGAGTTGGTGGGTATATCTTTGTACCTGTTGCATTATCAATATGAATAAAAACTGCAGATGAATTCATATCCTCTCCACCAGAACCAGTTATCAAAAGAACACCAGGAAATGGCCCATTTCCACCTGCAGGAATAGTCAGTTGTGCATTAGTCTTTACACATTACCTAAATCTATCACCAAGTCTCTAAATTTTGTTGTCTTCAAGTCTTGTTGAGCAAGAATTGTAAAATTGTTACCAAATAATATGAAAGATAAAGAGTAAAGAGAAAGAATTATGGATAATATTAGTAGTACTTGCAATATTCTATTGTTATAGAAGAAATATTTAAGCTTTGACAATTGTGACATTAATACTTCAGTGTTTTTCAAATGTGAGGTATAATTGGGGATTGTTGACAGAGTAATTTTTTTGACTAAAATTAAAAATTAAAAATTAACATACTGATGAAAGCGGATTTAAATCATTATTACTTTTCATGGAATTATTTATAAATTTAAGAAATGAACCATATTCGACTTTACTAAATATTTCACAATTATAAAAACATAGATATGATTTGGTGTAGTCCTGGTAGATTTATTTATTTAACAGATAAAGTAGATGAGCCCGAGAAAAGTACGGGCCCGTCGGGAGTAGAATCGTCCATGTAGTAGGGTTCTATTACATCGTATTTAGCTTTTATTATTAGAAACATATTTGAAAATAAATAAAATTTAAGGTTATAGCGCATCCATAAAACTAACAAAATCACGAGTGTGAAATTCTTTTGTTGCATTCCAGACTTTTCTAAACTTTGGAATAGTCATCATATTTTTTGCATGGTTTTCCCATCTTTGCCAAAGTTCTTTATCAATCATTCTTTTCTTGTTAATTCGATAAATAAATTCAATTGTATCTATTGCT
>CAWIYT010000131.1:0-8673 GCA_963840085.1 uncultured Nitrososphaerales archaeon | reverse complement strand
TAGTAGAAAGATGGAATGATATCTATATCTGGATGTTGGTTTCTATTATTATAGAATCAATTTTCCTATTTTTTGTAAGATTCTCCTTATAGTTAGAAGATATGATAATTATTATTTACTTGTTTTAATTAGATAAAAATAAGAAATTTACAAAAAATTAGTTTTAAAAAAGTAATTTTTATAAAGTAATATAGAATCTCAGTTTTATTGACAAATAACAGACAACAACTTCCTCCAGGACCGCAAATTTCTATTTCGGAATTTATGACCAAAGTTAATGAAAATCCTTTTACTCTTTTAATGGATATGATACAAAAATATGGAGATATTATTTACATGAAATTACAAAAAGATGTATATATTTTAAGTAATCCTGATTATATAGAACAAATTCTCACCAGAGATTACAAATTATTTTCTAAAACAAGAGCAGCAGAATTAAGACCTTTTTTAGGTAATGGTCTATTGTTAAATGAAGGTGAGTCACATAGACAACATAGGAAAATTATCCAACCGTTATTTTTACCTAAAGCAATCAAGTCATATAACAATATCATGGTCGACAATATAAAACACATATCTGATAATTGGCGAGAGAATACTACAATAGATGTATTACAAGAGATGACTTTGTTGGCTATGGGTGTAATGAATGAATCTTTGTTTGGAATCAATTTTAGAGATAGAAATACATTTTCAAAAGTTAGTGATGCATTTACAAATATTTTAGAATCTTTTACTCATAAAGTACATGAGCCTGTCGAGAATATTCTCAGCGAAAAATCAACAACAAATATTGATGATAAAAAACAAAACAGGTTCCAAGATTCTCTTGATTATTTAAATCAAAAAATTTTTACTCTTATGAATCATATTAAAAAGACCAATCCAGAAAAACCAAACCTAATTTCACATCTCATGAAAGCAAAAGATCCTGACACGGGTGAGGTTGGCTTGCCTGAAAAACAGTTTAGAGATGAAACAATGATCTTTCTATTTGCTGCGCATGATACCACATCAACTGCTCTAACATGATCATTGGCATATCTCGCAATAAATCAGGAAATTCAGGATAAACTACAGAAAGAGTTGGACTCTACGCTTGAAGGAAGATTACCAACTGGTGATGATTTACCAAAGTTAGAATATGCTGAAAAAATTTTCAAAGAGACTCTCAGAATAAGACCATCAGTATGGGCCTTATCGAGACTAACAAATGAAGAATATAAAATTGGAGAATATGTTATACCAAACAATTCTGTTATTTTCATGAGTCAATATGTAATGCATAATAGTCCAAAATACTATGCAGATCCAGATGTTTTTAACCCTGATAGATGGACAAAAGAATTCTTATTTAAATTGCCAAGATTTGCATATTTCCCATTTGGTGGAGGAATTAGAGCCTGTATTGGAGAAACATTTGCAGTTCAAGAAGGAGTTCTCGCTTTAGCAACTATTTTTCAAAGATGGAAAATAAACCCTACAACGGAAGGTACAAGTTTTGAACCAAAAACATTGGGTGGATTCACTAAACCAAAATATCCTATAAAAGTAATTGTAAAGAGTAGAAATTAATTAAAAAACTTCTGCCTCCTCCTTTAAGTCATATTTTAAAAAATGTATGTATAACGATATGAAAGTCTAGTCTAGTCTATTCAACTAGTGTAATTTGTTTAAGGTTAAACTTTATATTTTTTTTTAATTATTATTTTGATGATGTTTTGAAGAACTACTACTTCTCATATATTCTAGAAGTTCATTGATCATCTCTATATTTTTGGTTCTAGAAATATTGAATTTTTCCTATTGTTGTAGATAGTTTTAGTGGAATTTATTCTATTTTTTTCATTTTTGATTTTATAAAGTATAATATCAAATGCAAAAAGTAAATGAGCACATTTATATAATGAAGCCATTGGTTCCAATTGTGATATTGATTCTTAAAATGGACCCAAAATATTAAACAAAAAACAAATAATTAAACCTTATGTATGAGAACTTATTTTTTAAAATTTGTAATAACCACAATATCTGATCTAGTTTATGCAAATCATTCTGAGTGGTTTATTGGTCATGCTGGTTCTACCTACTATTGAAAAAAATGAAAAAGAAGAGATTTCTAAAAAGATTAAGCCTTGTTTGACTTTTTTTAAATGTTCCACAATTGGAAAGACAAGGAGCGGATCTATAAACTAAGATTGAAGGATTGCAATTAATTAATCAGTCATTAAGAGAAAACGGCAAGGTAAAGGAAGATGTGTTCGCTCATTTGTCTGATAAATTATTAGTTAAGAGTTTTGTAAAGACATTAGTAAGTTATTTGTGTAAACCAACACTAATTACTTTGTTTTATTATCTATGAACAACTTCATTCAGAAGTAACCAATCCAAAGTAATCACTTTTACTTTACATTATATACTACCAAGGTAATTACAATGCTGTTTAGTTTGAATCTACCCTATATACAGTAATGGAATATACTAGAAGATTTTCATATCGTCAGGACTCTTTTTTAGGGTCAAAAAATTATTATAATTGATTAAATCGATAATTTACCCTTCTATTTCTACTGGAAAATATTCTAATACATTATTGTAATACATTGTTATTATAATTACAATTCAATATTCAACTAAATAAACTTAAAGAAATTGTAATATAGATCTAAATTAAAGTATTCTATTAGAATAAATTTTATCTGTTTATCAATATTATCAAGTCTTGTTATTCTTGATTCTCTTTTCTAAAATTTTTAGTACATTGATAAATATTTTTTAATAAGATTAAATTTAATAAAAAGAGTATTGTAATGACAGTTATGTTAAATAAAATAGAAGGAATTACATTGTTAGTTTCAGATATAAAAAGATCGGTAGAATTTTATCGTGATATTCTAAACTTGAGAGTCAATAAAGAAAGTGAAGATAAAATAGAATTTTTAAAAAAAGATTCTACCAATACTAAACTTATAATTGAATTAGATAAGACAGGATCTAGTCAGAATAACAAGAGTTCAGTAATCATAACTTTCTCTGTCATTGATCTAAATACTATATATGATAATTTAATTCAAAGAAAAGTTAATTTTCATAAAAAATTATCTGATGATGAAACAGGAAAAAATACAATCATACGAGACCCAGATGGATATTTAATATCTCTTACTGAACCTATAGATGAATTTGCACAAACTCCATATTATCACGGGTTTGCACCAGCATAATCCTTATTTATTGAGATAATTAGCTGAGACTGGGTCATAATTATTCCATTTTCATAACGAATAAAGCTAGTCTATTGGTGTATATGATGTTTTGGTGAAAAACAATCATACAAGCCAACAAACTAGCACAATTTAGATCAACATCCATTCTAATTAGTATTTTGTATTTGATTGGTTTGATAGCATGGTCAAATTCAGATAGGAAAAAGAAGAAGAAACGCAGTAGACCATGTGTCTATTCTCCTACTGTTATTTTGAGATGTTTTGTAGTACTTATATGGTTTCGATTAGATTCTAACAGAGTGTTGCATGAATACCTTGCAATGGATCTGCCATATAACAAAAAGTAATGAAAGGATGTGGACTATCAAGCAGCAGAGTACCACTAAGCAGAAGAACATTTGATAGACGTCTTGTTACAATATCCAGAAATATAAAAAATAGAATTACTACAATGGGTGAACTTTTTGTTCGTGAGAAAATAGTTGATCCATATATTGTCTCAGCAGATGATACTCTTGTAAAGGCTAAAGGATATGTCTGGCACAAATCTTCTATGGCTAATGGAGTAGTATCACGTTCTGGTATTGATACAGATGCAATGTGGGGATTCAGTGATACAAAGGGTTGGATATTTGGATACAAACTGCATCTGGTAGCAAGTACTGGTTCTATCATTGTACATTTGGGAGCAAATTTTACAACTGCCAACATATCAGACAATCAGATGTACAGTATATTAACAACAAGTCTATCGGTTACAATCATCAAAAGAACATCATTCATGTCTGCAGATCCTGGATATGATGATCATAAACTGTATGATCTCAGTAGCAGTATGGGATTTCAGTTGGTGTGTCCTGTACAGAGATATAAGAATATTCCTATTGAAAGGATAAAACTGATAGAATTTTATGAATCAAATATTGGACAGACTCTATTTATTCATTGAGAGGTAAATCAATTGAACCGTTGATAGAACATATATCAAATCCGTATTCAGAATAGATCCATCATCTGTAAGAGGATGTGATAAGGCTTGCGCAATAGTACTATTGTCAGTACTGCTTATCAGATACTTGTCTATTACAACTGTAAAACTAACAAAAAGATAATCCCAAAGTAATAAAATACATGCTAGGAACATAAAGATTCATTTTTTTATTTTTAGTGAAACGATATTTGTTTATTGAATTATGACCCACCCTCATATATAATTAATCCTCAAAATGTAAAATTCTAGAGAGGTAGTAGTGAATTTATCTTATTCACAAACGTATTTTTTTCTATAGGTTTTCTAATTATGTAACTCTTATTTAGTCCAGGGATTACAGATATTATCTCATCTACAATATCATACGCCGTAATAAAAAGAAATTTTATAGTCGGATCAATAGTTTTGGCCTGTAGATAAAACTGCAATCCATTCACTTTTTTTAATACAATATCTGTTATTATCAAAAGATTATCATAGAATGGATTTGATCTCATGTATTGTAATGCCTGTTCGTAATCTGTAAAGGAATTAACATTGTAATTAAATTCAGTCAAAAATGATTCGAAAGTGTATAAAACCTCAGGATCATCATCAACCAGAATAATTTTTTTTATATTATTATAATCTCTATATTTTTTCTCATATTCAACCTGATCTCTCTGACCAGCAAGAGTAGAAAATTCAGGATCTCTTGTGTTATTCAATTTGGAAATATATTGATTTTTATGGGATAAATTTTTTGGATATTTTCTTTTAAGAATATAGCATGAATATTTAGTATCCTCTAAAGCCATAATATACTCACCTGCTACACGAAGCAATTTGCAAACATTCTTTTGAGAACAAGTTGCACAACCATTTAAAACAGTAAAATCTTTAGAAAAATTAAACAAGTAATGCTTTTCGACAAAAGGTGAATAAGCTTTTAGGATTCTGTACAAATTGTCTCCTATTACTAATTCATTCGGGTTAGATATAATATTAATTTTGGCACATAGGTTTACTGCGGATCCAAAAATATCTAATTGATTGTACTCGCCTGATAAGGCTATTTCAATCACTCCGTAATCCATACTTATCCTATAGTTAAATGGTGGAAAGTTTTCAGCTGATAATTTATCATTAACATTTTGACGATTTTCAAGTATTTCCAAACCGCATTCTAATGCCTTTCCAAACCTTGAAATATTTATAGTATCAGCAGTATCAGGGAAATAAAATAGTAATGAATCGCCAATATTTTTTATAACCTTTGCATTATACTTTTTTACTATTTCATATATAGAGTTAATAAATGTCGAGTAATATTTCCTTGTATATTTTAAATTACTAAATTTCAAAGTATTTTTTGTTGAATCTACAACATCAATAAAACAGATACAACTTTTTATGGAGTCACCTGAAAATCTTATTCCTTTATGAGAAAAACGACTCAATCTTGAAAACTTCCATAATTCTTTAAGATAATAACAATATTTGTAAAATAAATATCAATTAAATAAGAATGAAAATGTATTATATTATTTTTCATCGAATAGATAAAATCACAATCTTATTAAAAGGATTTGATTAAATGACTTATTTCATTTACAAATATATCTAATTTTATAATATAATATCATGTAAATAGAATTTTACAATTGTCATTGTCTTAGTAAAAGATGAGTATAGCATGAAATTTAAATAATCTTTTTAATAATAACACTAGTACTATAACAAAATTTTTCGGCGCCGAAAATTAGTAATTTTTTATTGATAGTTATTGCCTTTTTTTCCAATTACTATGATGGTAAAAATAATGATAGAAAATATTTTATAATCTTAAAATGAGTATATTATATGAGAACCTTACGATTATTAAATCTTCATTGTAATAAAACTGATGATGATATTAATACTACTAAATTAAATGAGACTTTTCTTTCTGTTGAAAATGGTAGATTTCATGTATTTGGACCAGAATCAATGATGAATGGAAGTGATTGGAACATAAATGCAGAAATTCAATTCAATGAAAAGGCTATAATAAGTTTCTTTGACAAAGATTTGGTACGGAATTTAAGTACTACCAAACATTTTTGGAATCACATTGTTGAGGAAAATGAGATTCATAATGGACTAAAAAAAGTTAGTTTTGCTACTAATAATGCAAATTATATTTTGAGTTATGAAATAATATAGACAAAGTAAGCACTGTTATTATACTAATCTTTATGATAATTAATTCTAAAATAAGTTTCTAAATAATAAAAACTAAATACAAGGTAGTAGTAGAACCTATAACATTAGACTCTTATTTTAGAACCGCTATCGGTATTACTCCCGACAGGCCCGTACTTTTCTAGGATTCACCCATTTTTACTGTCAAGCATGAGAAAGAAAAGAAGAAATTAAAATCATGAACCTAATTTTTAGAACCATTACAATAATAATATCGATAATTTATAGATTCCAATTCTTACAATATTATAAACGAAAGATTAACTCAAAGTAAATTTCACATTTCAAAATTTCTGATATTGTAATTTATGTTTTTCTAAGTGACATGACTCGGAACAATAGTAATCATTGCACATATAACAGAAAATAGGATAATCTTGAGTCTTCCTGCCACAATTAGCACAAGAACTGGTCATATCCATATAGAAAAATACATTATTCCAATATGTAAATTTTACCTATGACTATTGAATACTAATGTTAAGTAGAATTATTTATTATTAAGCCTCTGTTAAATTAAGCAGTAAAAGGACAATTGAATTAGAACATTTCATCAATTCATATAACGATATAATCTAAAATAAAATTTCATTTCTTAATAGTGGTGAACAAAAAGATATAATAAATTTGTAGTAGTAGAACCCTACAACATAGATAATTCCACTCTCAATATAGAATATTTTTATTTTTGATATAAAGTATTATTTTGAAGTGAAATTTAGATAATATTGTCTATTCTAGTGAATCTAATCAACTATACTACTTTTTTTATATTGTTATTGTTGATAGTCTATAGAACACCTTTTATTACTATTTTTCTAAACTCTTTATCTGGCATATTATTTCGTATATCTATTAACTTAAAAGCATCATCTCCTACTAAGTATCTTAAATCTAATGATTGATTTTCTGCTGATGCAATTGCTTTTAAAATGACCTTTGCTACTTCTATTGGAGGAGTACCACTTTCGAATCTAGGCTTAAACCTTGAAATCCTCTTTTGTGTCATTTCTACGTATGGTGAATTAGAATCATTAGTAACCCTTTTGGCTACCTTTATATTATTATTAAAATTAGTTTTAATTACACTAGGTTCTATAAGTATAACCTTTATTCCAAATTGCTCTATCTCATAAGCCATAGATTCAGATAATCCTTCTAAAGCAAACTTTGAACTTATATAAGCAGAAGTGAGAGGAAATCCTATTTTACCAGCTATTGAGCTTATATTTACTATTGTACCACATCTTTTGTCTTCTCATTATTGGTAATACTGCTTGCGTAACTCTTATAACACCAAATACATTAGTTTCAAATTGTTCTTTGAATTCTTCAATAGAAAGCTCTTCAAATGGTCCTACTAATGCATATCCTGCATTATTAACTAAAACATCTATTCTTGTTCGTTTGTTATCTTATGAATTGCTTCTTTAGCCGATTCCTCATCCGTGACATCAAGCTGTAAAATCTCCAAGGATAGTTTTTCTTTTTGTTTTATATTAGTAATTGCTTTAGATTTATCAAGGTTACGTATTGTTGCATAAGTGTAAAAGCCATTTCTAGCTAATAATAAAGAGGTTTCAAGTCCTATACCGGATGAACTACCAGTAACTACTGCAACCTTCTTCTTATTTCTGTCACTATTCATTTTACTATTGTCTAATTATAATTAAGCTCATAATGTGTTAAAACTTTATTTTTTCTATATGTGATATTGCTTAGCGTCTCTGTCTGCAACAGTTAGTTTTTTAATACGCTTATTATCTCTTGAATTACGTCAAAAAATTTAAAAATTTAATTTATGTCAAACATAATATTTTCGTCTTCTATTTATGTGAAATAAATATGAAAAAATATTTATTTATATTAATTATATTTTATCTTAATAGTTTTATTTATTTTATCTGGATTTCAAAAACAATTTTTTATTATATTGTTTATTTAATTGTCATTGGCTATAACATCATTATTTGCAGGAGGAGAATTTCTCTATATTCTTACTGTCTATTATACAGGTGCCTTAATTGTCTCAATCGTGGTATTGTTAGTTACTATAAAAAAGAATAGGTTTGAAGGTGAATATCAATTATATGCCAGAATTCTAGATGCTAGAACTAAACTTCAAAATACTGATATATTTACTAATATGGCTAAGGAAAGCTCTCTGTATGCTGAGAGATTTAAATTAGTTGAAGAACCAAAAGAATACTATACTATAATATCATTAAT
>CAWIYT010000130.1:0-5506 GCA_963840085.1 uncultured Nitrososphaerales archaeon | reverse complement strand
TTAACTTAGCACCAATTGCAATTCCTCCAAATCTCTTTAATCCGTTTGTATATACTACTAAAATATTACTAACATAAGTAAAGCAGATGCCAATATTTCTATTCCAACAATAACATAAATTGGAAAGTCAATATAATTAGGAGCATTAGCACCCAAATTCACTTCATTACCAAGTATTAAAGAAATGAAAAGACTTGCCAAAATGCCACCAATGATTTCTGCTAAAAGATAAATTAACAATAATCCTTTTTTTCTTTCTAGATGTTTTGTAATTAAAAATGCTACAGTTACTGCAGGATTGAAATGTGCCATGGATGTTTTGCCAAATAGATAAACGCCAATAGCAACAGCAATAGCAGGAGCAATAGCTATAAAAGGTAATCCTAATACTCCATTTAATTTTGCATCCAATACAACAGAACCAGTAGCAAATACTATTACTGTAAAGGTTCCAATAAGTTCAGCAAAAAAGATTTTTTTATTTTTAGTGAAACGATATTTGTTTATTGAATTATGACCCACCCTCATATATAATTAATCCTCAAAATGTAAAATTCTAGAGAGGTAGTAGTGAATTTATCTTATTCACAAACGTATTTTTTTCTATAGGTTTTCTAATTATGTAACTCTTATTTAGTCCAGGGATTACAGATATTATCTCATCTACAATATCATACGCCGTAATAAAAAGAAATTTTATAGTCGGATCAATAGTTTTGGCCTGTAGATAAAACTGCAATCCATTCTCTTTAATACAATATCTGTTATTATCAAAAGATTATCATAGAATGGATTTGATCTCATGTATTGTAATGCCTGTTCGTAATCTATAAAGGAATTAACATTGTACTTAAATTCAGTCAAAAATGATTTGAAAGTGTATAAAACCTCAGGATCATCATCAACCAGAATAATTTTTTTTATATTATTATAATCTCTATATTTTTTCTCATATTCAACCTGATCTCTCTGACCAGCAAGAGTAGAAAATTCAGGATCTCTTGTGTTATTCAATTTGGAAATATATTGATTTTTATGGGATAAATTTTTTGGATATTTTCTTTTAAGAATATAGCATGAATATTTAGTATCCTCTAAAGCCATAATATACTCACCTGCTACACGAAGCAATTTGCAAACATTCTTTTGAGAACAAGTTGCACAACCATTTAAAACAGTAAAATCTTTAGAAAAATTAAACAAGTAATGCTTTTCGACAAAAGGTGAATAAGCTTTTAGGATTCTGTACAAATTGTCTCCTATTACTAATTCATTCGGGTTAGATATAATATTAATTTTGGCACATAGGTTTACTGCGGATCCAAAAATATCTAATTGATTGTACTCGCCTGATAAGGCTATTTCAATCACTCCGTAATCCATACTTATCCTATAGTTAAATGGTGGAAAGTTTTCAGCTGATAATTTATCATTAACATTTTGACGATTTTCAAGTATTTCCAAACCGCATTCTAATGCCTTTCCAAACCTTGAAATATTTATAGTATCAGCAGTATCAGGGAAATAAAATAGTAATGAATCGCCAATATTTTTTATAACCTTTGCATTATACTTTTTTACTATTTCATATATAGAGTTAATAAATGTCGAGTAATATTTCCTTGTATATTTTAAATTACTAAATTTCAAAGTATTTTTTGTTGAATCTACAACATCAATAAAACAGATACAACTTTTTATGGAGTCACCTGAAAATCTTATTCCTTTATGAGAAAAACGACTCAATCTTGAAAACTTCCATAATTCTTTAAGATAATAACAATATTTGTAAAATAAATATCAATTAAATAAGAATGAAAATGTATTATATTATTTTTCATCGAATAGATAAAATCACAATCTTATTAAAAGGATTTGATTAAATGACTTATTTCATTTACAAATATATCTAATTTTATAATATAATATCATGTAAATAGAATTTTACAATTGCCATTGTCTTAGTAAAAGATGAGTATAGCATGAAATTTAAATAATCTTTTTAATAATAACACTAGTACTATAACAAAATTTTTCGGCGCCGAAAATTAGTAATTTTTTATTGATAGTTATTGCCCTTTTATATTACCATCAACGGTAAAAATACCTATTGGCTTTTGAATCGAGACTAGGAGATCCTTTTTTCTATTAATTTTGATAGTATTATTCATATTGCTTTCTTTCTAACTGTTGAATCCTTTCACTAAGAGCCTATTCTAACTGTTGAATCCTTTCACTAAGAGCCTATCCCAAAATTATCCTCCTATAAACAATTATGCTATTTGCTAACTGTACAAGACCAAGATAGTTCTCGTCCTTCTTTTCAGACCTTGTAAATAATTTCCTGAATCTGTTATGCCAAGAATTTGTTCTCTCAACTACCCATCTTCTTGCTGGATATTTCTTGGTATGTTTCTTTTCTTCTTCTCTTCTATGTCTTATATGTGGTATGTATCCTCTCTTAGTAATTTCTTGTTCTACTTCTTTGGAATGATATGCTTTATCAAGACATAGATTCTGCTTCTTATTATTATTATTTCTGCATTTTGTTATTGATGATTGTGATGGAGGTCTTTTGATTACAATGCTGTCAATTGTATCAATTACAACAGTGACATTATGAGTGTTTGAAGATGTTATTAAAGTAGACAAAGGAATACCATCTTTATCTGTTAGAATATGTCTTTTGGTTCCTAATTTGCTTCTATCAGTTGGATTATGTCCAGTCATAGCCCCTCTAAAGGTGATTTTATCGAGATGCTATCAAGTGATTGCCAGTTCCATTTTATACCCTTTTTGTTATCATATAGTTTTAGTAATCTACTCCATAATTTATCAAAAATACCTAATTGCATCCATTCCTGAAATCTTCTATGACATGTTGAACCAGAACCATATTCTTTGGGTAACATTTTCCATTGACATCCAGTTCTCAATACAAACATTATTCCATCAAAAACTTTTCTATAAGGAACAATGGGACGACCTATTGTCTTTTCTGGTTTTTCTTCTGATAAAATATTTTTAATTTTATTCCATAGGTCATCTGGAATACGTATGATTGTTCTAATTTGTTGACTATTTGCTTTGATTGGATTTATCATCCTTATTTATTCCATATTTGTTGGAATTGTAGGAGAGCCATTAGAATCAGTAGCAGATACTGTATTTGTTGCTGTAATTATTGGGTCTTTTACTTTGGTAGGAATAATTATTGGAAAGAGATTGTTAAACAAATAATATTTTATCTTTCTTTGGAGGTATGAAAGGTAACTCACAATTTCATAATCGCAATTTATAAAAGGAATTGTATTGAAATTTCCAGACGATTCCACCGAACCCTGTTAATAATGTCTTATTATAAAAATTTCTCCGTTTCCTAAAGCTTTGTGCTATCATTAATTTTTGTTAAGGATAATACATTGTCATTATTATTCTCGTATGAATAACATTTTTTTCAATTACACATTAACCAATGATAAATCCAAAGAAAAAGATATTTAATTATTTGTTAAAAAGATTATATCAAATTCATTATGAATTTTATGTATAAAAGTAACAGCAGTTACAGAATTGGAAGAACCATAGTCTCCATATCTAGTTGATTTTACTATCTGATGAAAATCGCATTTTCTACATTTGACCATCACGTTAGATTCATTTTTTATTTCTGTAGAAAGAGTCATTTCTTAAGGATAAATTGAAATTAAATTATAAGTTAATAACGAAAGATAACATTATCAAAATTTATGATAAGAAAATAACATAAAAATGATTATTGATTTATTCTACAACATATATTTATAAAAATTTTCAAAGAGAACTAAAAGAAGTAAACAATATGCTGAATAAATTGATAAGAGAAAGTGGTCTTTCTCAGTCAAAAAAAAACAACTGAAACATAAAATTTAGTAAATTAAAAGAATAAAGACTGAATAGATCTATGCAAGAACATTAACAAAATTTACAAACTAATATTTTTCTATTAATTCAATATATCTAATAAAAAAGTAGTTGAATAGTTAAATTATTACTATTTAAAGAAATCAGAAATGTCAGTCTGTCTAGTTTTAGTCTTAGAATAATGTTTGTATATTCTATAATTATTTTCAAATATGTTAGTCTCATTAGAAGAAGAAGGTATTTTGTAATCTAAAATAGGAAATGGCCTAACATGATTTTTTAAATTCATCATTTCTGCAAATAACTTTGCTGTTATTGGACCGAAACCAGCATAATGATTGTTTGCTGTTATTATAGCAGTTTTAACATCTTTTTCATTGTTTTGGATATTTTTGAGTATATTACTCCACATTTGCATTTCTTTTGTTCTATCTTTTTTTATTTTAACAAAATCTCTTTCATCGATACTTCTATCTCCTATTAATCTCAAATATAGAAAATCAGATGTTAAAACTGGAGGTGTAACTAAGATATCTTGTTGACTCCATACAAGACAATAATTTTTTTCTTTCAAATAGTTATAGAAAAGCTCATTGAACCAACTTGAGTGTCTTACTTCTATGGCATATCTAAATGATGGGTCCAAAGTATATCGTAAATTCTTTATAGCATCTAATCCTTCTGCAATCTGCAGAGATGGTGGCAATTGCATCAAAAAAACAAGTATCTTGTCATATAATGGTTCCATAGCATCATAAAATTTCTCTATGTCCTTTTCTACGCCTTTTAGAGCTTTATCATGAGTAATAACTTTTGGAAATTTTACAGCAAACCTGAAATTATCTGGAGTTCTTTTATTCCAATTGCTTACCATGAATGTGGAAGGTATTCTATAAAAAGTAGAGTCTATCTCAACAAAATCAAATATTTTAGAATAATATGAAAGCCAGTATTTATTATCTAGTCCATCTGGATAGAATGGTCCTTTCCATCCATCATAACTCCAACCAGAACATCCTAGATAATATTTCATACTATCTTTATTTGTAGTAATAAGAAAGCAAAAACTATTTTTTAAAAATGTATAAGTTTCTTTTTCTATTTATTTTCTATAAATCTTAGGAATTACTATTGTATCTATACTATTAATATTAGAAATAATTCAATTATAAATAATTTTAATATTATCTTCTTTATTACTATAACAGTAAACTCTTATTTTTGCACCGCTATCGGTATTACTCCCGATATAGTAACAATATTCAAATTCATTTATATTAATAAATGCTAATTATGATTCTTTTATATATTCATCTTATTATATCAATTTTCAAAACAATGAGCTATCTAATTGTTATTTTCAAAGAATTTTTCTTCATCCATGCTACTTTCTTTTTCTTCTTCTACATGTCTTGTTAATTCATCATGACATGATTTGCATAATGGTACAATAGTATGAGGTTTCATATTAATATTAAATATGTAAAAATCTAAATCATATTCTTCTTTTTTAGCTTCTTGACGACAATGGATACATCTATCTTTATGTTTATTTAGAACATTTTCTCTATTTTTATCAGCCTTTACATAATATCTTTTAGTG
>CAWIYT010000129.1:0-5042 GCA_963840085.1 uncultured Nitrososphaerales archaeon | reverse complement strand
AGCAAATACCATAAATTAAGGTCTGTCTTTATTTGATTATCTTCTTTACTATTCTCATCATCAAAAAGAATTTTACCAATTTTGCATGAAATCTCTTTTGCTTCAAAATCATTTACTTTTTTTAATCTTCCTTCTTTTAATCCATGATTATGTAAGCCAGGAAATAATGATAAGTTCACCAATATTATGAATTTCAGGTTTTTCCTTGTCTTTGTATTTAGCTGACATTGAGAATTTACTCAAATATGGAGCAATTATATCTTCTTCAAATTTTACTTCATATTGTTTTTTTAGTGAATTAGTAAGATCATAATCTGCAGATATGTACCTATCCTCGTGTATACATTTCAATGTAACATCATATTCATTGTCTTTACCATGTCTTTTAGGCTATTGAAAATGAAAAGTGTTTGACTAACTAATTATAAAAAAAATAAAAAGAAAAATTGTTAATCTAGAATAACTACTCTTATGCAGCTTTTCAAGTGGTTCCAGTCAATGTCATGGGAACCAATACTGTCTGGTTTTCAATAGTAAGAATTTTTTATAACGTATTCTGCTTCAACTGGATTTTGTTCTGATTTATGCAATAATTTAGATGAAGCAATAGATTCAATATAGTCATCTAATGTGTTTGATGATACCAAGTTATTTGCTTTTTCGCCTTTGTGATCTGATAATCTATAACTTTTTCAATTGTATCTTTAACTTAGTTGGTATTTCTTTTACTTTCTTTTATTTTACTATAGTCTCATCAAAAGTATATGAACCCAATTGGTTAGCGGGCTCGGAGGTGTGTGAACTGTTTTTGACACAATTTTGTAGTTCAAAAATATACCTAATGATAGATAAATTTTGATATAATTTATAATAATTTTTATAATGAATTATTACCACAGGACAAGAGCTTAAATAGAACGCAATCATAATATTTGCAATGTTATCTGTTTCATGTAGAGATGTTGGAGTAGACTGTGATTTCAGAGGAACTGGCGAAACAGAAGAAGAATTAATGAATAATTTGGTTGATCATGCAATTAAGGATCATGGCTACACTCGTGAATATGTGATGAAGCCCGAAATGCAGGAAAAGATAAAAGCCAAAATTAAAAACTCTTGAAAATATGGCTCTGCTGTCGGGAGTCAGATGT
The DNA here is from genome assembly GCA_963840085.1 of uncultured Nitrososphaerales archaeon. Taxonomy (GTDB): domain Archaea; phylum Thermoproteota; class Nitrososphaeria; order Nitrososphaerales; family Nitrososphaeraceae; genus TH1177. Next base: position 3,891 of record CAWIYT010000129.1, on the reverse strand, counting down.
CAATGCTAAAACACTCTGACTATTCATTTTGTAGGATTTTTTATGCTATTTGAAATTTTTAGTAGAGCTCGAAGTTACTTTGAATCTATATTATTGGTTTGAAAGAGAATAATTGAAGGCTACTCTATATTTTTTTTTAGGAGTAATTATTACAATAGTCATAGGAAATTCTATTATTTTTTTTTCTGAATCAGACAGTAAAATAATCTATTCAAATTGGATATTGATAATAAATTCTCTTACTGCTGCAGGACTTTCTGCAATGATTCTCCTTAAGGATAAAGATAGTGATGAAGGAGTATAAAACTAATATTCTTCTAACTCTTGGTCTTATTTTCTGGTTTATAGCAAATATAATATGGGCATATTATGAAGTAGTGCTTGATATTGTATCGCCCGTACCTTCTTTAGCAGATTTATTCTTGATTGTCTGCATATGGATTTCTAATATATAGATTGATAAGTATATATAGAAAACTTGGTCACATTACAAATAAAAAAATTCTGATTTTAATAATCTCGGGTACAGGTTTATTTTTGATATACATATTAAACTTGACTCTAGATCTTACGGAATTATCAAATTTCAGAGGTCTCATGCTTTTTATTGTCACTATAGCATATCCTACATTAAATTCCATTCTAACAGTTCTTGCATTGATGATCCTCCTTAGGATAAAGAATGAAAAACATCACTTTATTCCTTGGGTCTGTGAATTGGTAGGATTTTTAGCAATAGTTGTTGGAGATAGTTGGTTTGCAATTATTGTTCTAACCGCATTTGTTGAACAATTATGGATGTCTGCATTATTATTGTCTGCACATTATTTATTAATTGCAGCTGGTCTTATATGGTATCTTAGATATTATATCAAATGGCAGTCAAAGGATCTCATTTACAAGATTATAACAAACGTAAGAAGAAATAAAATTTTCAAAAAGGTTCTGTTTAGTTCCACTATAGTAATATCTTTTCTAATATTTGCCGGTTTTTATTATACAAATGTTTATAGCGGTGACGAAAGTAAAGATTTTTTCATAAAAAAGAGTTCTTCTTATCCTCAACTCTCATCAACGTATAATGAGGACAGTAGTAGAAAGGATTTTGTTATTGGCGCTATTTTACCATTTACTGGTTCCTTTTCCTCACTTGGTAAATCTATCAAGGTAGCATTAGAAAAAGCTGAATATGATGTAAACAAACATTTTGAAGGAATGAATTCTTCATCACACTTTAATCTATTAATGGCTAATTCAAAGATCAAGTCCAGAAGAAACTCTCGTAGCAATAAAACAGATTACATGAAAATGGTGCAAATATTATTGTAGGACCTGCAATCGGTACTACAGTTAACGCTGCCAAAGAATATGCAGATGCTAATAATATCATACTTATTAGTTACTCCAGTACTTCGCCATTACTTTCTATTGAAGGAGACAATCTTTTTCGGTTAGTTCCTGATGATACAAACCAAGGAAAAATAGTTGCAGAAAGAATGATTAGTGACGGTATAAAAGTTATTGTTCCCATCTGGAGAGGTGGTATATATGGAAATGAGCTCTATAAATCTACTAAATCTTATTTTGAAAAACTAGGAGGAGAAGTAGAAGAAGGTATTAATTATAAACCTTATACAGGCAAATTTGCTACAAGTTTACACAGGATAAATTTCTTAATGTGGAATCAAGAATTAGAAAAATTAAATGCAATAGTCGCTGATGCAGTAAAAAAATATGGTGCTAATTCTGTAGGTGTATATGTAATATCTTTTGATGAGATAACACCTATTTTAATCCAATCAACCCTTTATGAAGACCTAGGAAAAGTAAGATGGTATGGCAGTGATAAAATAGCACAAAATCATCAGATAACAAAGAATGTTGATTCAGCATTGTTTGCAATGAAAACAAATTTTTCTAATCCTTTATATTCAATAGATAGTGAGTCAAAGAAATTACATGATCTGAAAGAAGTACTAGAAAAACAATTACATGAAGTAAGTTCAATAACATATTCTGCACTAGCTTATGATTCTTATTGGATATCCGCACTAAGCCTTGATAAAAATAATACTACTTTTCAACAAGAGTAATGAAAATTTAACCAAATCATTTAAAGAGATTATTGTTGAAACTGCAGATTCATTTGATGATGGAATATCAGGAAAAATAAAACTTAACAAAGCAGGAGATCGCATTGGTGGAAATTATGATTTTTGGATTGTTGCTAAAGATAATGATACTCAAAGTTATGAATGGGAGAAAGAACATAATTTTAGAACAGAAAGTTCATTTAAAGAATCATAAAAAATTTTTCTAACCTTAATATCTTATTTTTGAGAAACAAAAGAGATACACCTAAATTTGAATCATATTATGTATTATGTAGTTTAACTATATGAGTATCTATTGGATTTTAAAGAGTTCATGATTCATAAACTTAATTCCAGAAAAAGTAAAAACCAATAGTGGTGGTTTCATTTTACTTTTCAGGATTTGAACTCGTGGATGTGGTAGTAAATTACCATAGTGAATGCTGAATTATAAGCAATTATAATAGATAATATATTGATCTATATGAAAATTATAGTTATTTTATTTTTTTTCCATGTTTGTTTTTGACTATAACTAATACGTTATCTAAAATCATTTGTATTTACTATACAGGAGAATTAATTGGTACGATAAACTGATATAAAAATTGTATAGATACTTTAAATGACTATTTAATGTATCAAATGTATATATAGGAAAAGAGATAAACAAGAAAAAACAACAAAAAATCTTCTTTTGGAATGATAGATAGATATCTATAATTTTTTTATATCTACTTTTTATATAGTTCTATATTTTATCTAGTGGTTAGGTTAACATAGTTTACTATGCTTATTATATCATAGGCGTTGATATTAAAAAAAAATGTATAATAAACAAACAATTAGTAGTGTAACCAAAAATTATTATGATAAATACAATTGTAAATTTGCATTTTGTGAATCATGTTATTGGTTTGCTACTATTTTAGATAAAAATAAATTCAATAATGCTAATCATTGTTATATCTGTAACAAAAAAGATATTCATATAGGAACAATTTTAATTTAGAAATATAGTATATTATATGAAATTATAATTTACCTTTGAATATGTTAAATAAAAAAATTGTAGATAATACTGCTTTGTTGCGCAACTATGATTTTCGTCAATTTTGATTAAAAAAGTGAATCTACAGTTATATGAAGAATCAATACTGACAATTTGTTCCTATCAAAATCTTGTATCATATTATCGATTTTCATAGTTGCGCAACAAAGCAGATAATACTAAAATCCATAGAACGAGAAAGCAAACAAGAGAGAGTGACAATGCATTATTAATATATAAATGGAGACTAGGAAAGTTATATAATAAGGTGATTAAATTCTTTAAAATCATCTTCTAATAGTATTCAAAGTCGTTAATTATGCGCAATTTATCAGAATGGTTCTACAATGATAATAATATTCCACCTTATGAATTATAAGCAATTAGAAAAAAAACAATCAATATAATTAGTAACTGTTATACAAATAACTTAGGTTATTGAACCCTACTAGTATACGGGCTCGGAGGGCTCGAACATGACATGTAATTAGGATTGGTAAACTGATATTTATTATTTTGGTAACTTATTTTAACATTCGCTAAACAATTTATAATAGGCTATAAAAAATGAAAAAGTAAATCACTAGGATTTGAACCATTTAATAAAGTGAGATTACTTTAACAAATCGATTCGTCTTGCATGTGTTTATTCATAGAAATATAAATTCTAGTAATAGACAAATTTTATAAAAGAAAAATAAAATATTCTGTTATATGTTTAGAAGTCATCATTTGATGTTAATTAGA
>CAWIYT010000128.1:0-18176 GCA_963840085.1 uncultured Nitrososphaerales archaeon | reverse complement strand
ATTTCAGAACATAGAACGAGAATTTCAAGAATTAATAAATACATTTTACTCACTGTCTTATAGCCCAAATACTTGAAACCAATCGGCAAACCATTAAGTCATAATATGTCATAGTCTGAATTATCACCTGGATCTTCTACCAGTTCAAGCTATGACAATTAATTAATTATTTAAAACTCTAAAAGAATAGTTTCAAAAGTCATAAATAGTTTAGCCTCTAGGTATTGAAAACATATCTATACACAAAGATATCAGCATAGAAAAGAAGGAATTGCTATCAACAGTCATAGCCTTCTATTGTTATAATGAATTCCTTGGAGGGCTATGACAATTAATTAACTAAATAATAAACAAGTTTATCATTAAATTATTAAATATTATATTGGACAAATAATATATTACATTAATCTGTCAAGAGAGAAAATGTCCATAGCAGCCAACCATAGCCTTGCTCTTCTATATGTTTGCTCCTTTACAGAAGTTGTAGGGCTATGACAATTAAATAATTTGTATCAAATTATTAAATATTATAAAATCAATCGATATCTGCAATCTTATAGGCCAAGAATAAGAAGAATAAGATAAATTTGCTATTACCTTCAAAAATATTATCTTGTTATTTCAATGAATTAACAAAAAATTAAAGTTAGTACTTGACTTTATACGAACTGAATCCAACAATTTATTCTATCACTTGACTGCTTTCATTACATCATTAAATGTACTTAGTGAACTTTTATCAAACGGATCGGGAAAAGCAAGCAAAAATTGAGTTACGCCAGCTTCCAAGTATTCTTTAATTCGTTCTACGATATTAGTAGGTTTTCCTATCAGACCGCGGTTTTTTATTTGATGCAAAATATTTGGACCTCTTTCCATTGCAAATATTTTTTCTTTATATTTGAGATCAGTATCTGACTCTGCTATTATAACATCTAACTCTATTGATTTCTCAATTTTTCGATTGGTATCTTTACCAATAATACTAGTAAACTCATTATTTAATTTTAAAAATTCTATAGGAGAAATATAAGATGATTCCCATATATCCGCATAGCTAGCTGCAATCGTCATAGTCCTCTTTTTCTTGGCAGCAACTGTGATAGGAATTTTTTCCGTTGCTATATAAGGGATTTTTAGGTTTGCATCATTTAATTTAAAATATTTTCCTTCAAATTTAACAGATGGTATCTTTGAGTTCCACAACAAACTCAAAACTTGTAATCCTTCATGTAATAGTTGTACCCTTTCAAAGGCTTTAAGATATTCAATTCCAAAAGGATGCCACCATTGTTTAGAATACTGTAATGTTGCACCAGCTCCTGTTCTGAATTCAAGCCTTCCTTTAGTTAAATTTTGAAATGTTATTGCCTGTTTAGCAAGTAACGTAATATTACGATATTCTGGAAAAAGATATGTTATTACAGGTCCTATTTTTATCTTACTTGTAATATTTATTAATGATGATAATACAGTCCAACAGTCCAAATCAATATCTGTTAATGATTCACCATAAAAAAATCCATCATATCCTGATCTTTCAGCAAATATACATGTTTCTTTAATCTTGTCATAATTGGTTCCCCAAATTTCTAGACAAAATTTCATTGATATTATAATAATAATTATTTAAAGCCTAAAATACTATTCATTCGTGCATATTTTTTTAAGGATAGATTACTGTTCAATTGGAAATAAAAAGATTTTAACGCGGCTAATTAGATTTTATTATAATCCCTCATTAGACCTTAACCTCAATCCCTTTTTACTTTTTTATCCTAATAACAAATACTTATTTTAATAACTTATCATCATCAACAACTACCCCAACAGAATCATTTAGCAGAAGTAGAAAAAAAACAACAATTACAACAACAACAAGTACAGGAACAAGAAAAAGAACAAGATGATTCACACAGGGGGGAAAATAGTGACAGCAAAAATAATACAGACGTAGAAGTAGCTAATAATATTCAAAGTAATTCTTCTAGCACTCTTTCATCATCTGCCTCCTTCACAGCACTCTTGCCTTCACAACAATCTAATAATAAGAAATTGTTTAATAATCCATTAATTTCTGAATCAAATCTTTCAACTGGAAATTATAATCCACAAGTTATCAACAACATAGACAGAGTACATCCAAATTCTGATCGTTGGTTTTGCAATAACTGCACTTTTAGAGATGACAAATGGGGAATGATGAAGCATCTATGCAAACATAACAAAAGGAAGAGGAATGAAAAGAAAGAGGAATCTAAAAAATGTCCATATCATCATCGTCAACAAATATTAAAATTAATCCTGAATATTCTAAATTAGTAAATCCATTATCAAAATTAGAATATGATGTATTAAAAAATTCAATAAGTCACTAACGGTCTTCATTTACCAATAATTATAAATCAAGATAATGTTATTCTAGATGGACATAATCGATTAAAAATATGTCAAGAGTTAGGCATTGAACCTAAATTTGAAGTCAAAGAATTTTATGATCCATTACAGGAAAAAGAATTTGTAATTGAAATTAACTTAAAGAGAAGACACTTAAACAATTTCCAGATTGCAGAGCTAGAGTATAAGATGGAAGAGATTTACAAAGAAAGAGCTAGACTAAGAAGTTTGAGTAACCTTAAGAATGTCAAAGAAAATATATCGACAGCGCCAAATGACGCTATCGAAATAGATAAAGAAGACAAAGAAACAGGTAAAGTATCTGAGATCATTGCCAAGAAAACAGGTCTATCTCCCAGAACTTATGAACGTGCCAAAAAGATAATTGAAGAAGGTTCCGAAGAAATAAAAGAGAAATTAAGGCAAGGAAAAAAAGATCTCAAAAGAGTATGAAAAGATTCAAAGAGATAAAAAGAGATAAGAATTATTGTCTAATATTTATACTGAAACCAAAGAACGAGAAAAAGAAACAAATAATTATAAACTGATTTTAGGAGACTTTATCGAAAAAGGAAAAGATATTGCAGATAATTCTATCGATTTGATATTGACAGACCCACCTTAGAGCAGAGAGTATCTTTCATTATATCAAGAATTAGCCAAATTAGCTGTTAGAGTATTAAAGCCTGGTGGAAGTCTAGTTTTCTTTGTCGGTCATATCATATTAGATGAAGTATTCAACATATTCAATGATTTTTCTTTAACTAATAATAATTCTACAAAACTAAAATATTGGTGGACATTAGCAGTAAAGCATTCAGGACATCATACAAAAATATATGCAAGAAATGTGTTTCCAGAATGGAAACCATTATTGTGGTACATAAAAGGTGAAAAACTAAATGATTTGGTCGTATCTAACACAATGGGCGACTATATTGAATCTACTCCTCCATCAAAAATAGAACATGAATGGCAACAGTCAACAGTTGAAGCAGAATATATTATCAAAAATCTAACATTAGAAAATCAAACAGTATTAGACCCAATGATGGGCTCAGGAACTACAGGTATAGCAGCATTAAAACTAAAAAGGAAATTTATTGGAATAGAGAAAAACCCAGAAATATTTGAGATTGCTAGTATAAGAATAAACAAACAAGAATTTGAAAGAATTAAGGAGGAAAAGGATGACTAAATAATGAATTTCTATAATGGCATATGAAGATAGAGATGATGATAGATTAGGCAAAAATGATGATTGGAAAATAAGTTTCTATAATTATTACAAGCCATGTGATTTCTATCGATATTTTTCTAAAATCCGATCTAATTTATGTTACTACAGGTAATGATGATCCTGAGAATGTGGTGGAAACTCTTAGACTCTGCGGACTCTGTTTAACAACAATCAACCACAAATACTATGAACAAATGTTCAATAGAAGAAGAACATGAAAGGGACTCAATAATTGTGATCTATTACATAATACAATTGGATAAAATTATTTGTTTATCTATATAATGCAAAAATCAGAAATACCATTCTATTCAAAATTGGAGGTGAAATGGTCTTAACTTAACAGGACCGATTTTCCTATTTATTTAAATAAACCAAAAAAGAAGCCACCGTTATCTTTTTTTTGTTCATCCATTTTTGCAGTTGTATTTTCTGTCATCTCTTTTTTGCCATTTATATTTCCTGAATTATCTTCATTTTGTTCTTGTTGTTGTTGTTGTTGCAGAGATAAACTTTTTTTGGCTTCTGTATTGGCCACGCTACCATTTTTTATATTTTCACAATCATTTTCTAGAACTGTATCTTTTTGTGTAACATTAAAATCCGTTATAGTGTCTGTTCCTGTTCCGCATATGAATATATCTTTGCCTGATCCTCCTGTTAAGGTATCGTTGCCTGGACCTCCTATTAGCATATCATTTCCTTTATCACCATATATTCTGTCATTTCCATCTCCACCTTCTATACGATCGTTTCCTGCTTTTCCCCATAAAATATCTCTTCCTTCATTACCATAAATGATATCATCTCCACTTCCACCACTGATGTTATCTCCTCCTTCTTTTCCTGCAATAGTATCATTTCCACCAAATCCTTTTATTTTATCTTGATTTTTTGTTCCAGTAATATTATCTGAATTTTCAGTTCCATTAATGTTCTCAGCCCATGCCATATTGATAATATTGTATTGGTGTTCTTGTTGTTGTTGTAGTTGTCCTTGTTCTCCAATAAAATCAATTCCTACAAATACAAAAAATAAAGATCCTACTAGACAAAATAATGAAGAATACAAAAAAGGTTTTGAAATATCTATATTTTTATCGTTTAAAACAATTAATTTAGATGTTATTAAGAAGAGAGGAGCAATAGCATTACAATTAAAAAAACAATTTCTATTGATCTTTGACATTTTGTTTAATTAAGTATAGAGCCATTTAAAGAATTCGTGAAAGAATTTTATTTAAAATTGTATCACTTTTTTATAAAATTCAAATATTGAAATACGAATAAAAAAGGGGGTAAAAGAATCAATAGAATAAATCAATTATTGAAATTTTATTTGCTTATAGTATCCTAGATTTTTAAAGTCTTATTATTTGAAGATATTAAGGTATAACAAATAAAAAAATGGAAAAAATTATGAATGATTCACGATCTTTTATATTTTCCCTAGAGAATGAAATTCTAGAATTTCAATGACGGTATAGGCGTAGGGGGTATTCTTTGAAGATCTTCATCTGATAGAGAAGGCATATCAAAGGGGTTCAATGGTGATGGTGGAGATGACAAGTATGGTGATTTTTGAGGTAATTGCGGTGATGTTGGTGTTGGTAATCTTTCAACTTTTTCTGCTTCTAGTGGAAAAATATTATTATTTTTGGGTATTTCTTCTTCCTCACCAACAAGATAGTCAACTGAACAGGGGCCAATAATATGATCTCCTTTATATTGATCAAAATCTATCAGTCTATCAAATCTGTCACAGATAAAAGTATCAGAGCCGAATCCTCCTATCATTATATCCATTCCTCTGCCAGCCAAAAGTACATCATTTCCTTCACCGCCATCAAGTAGATCATCTCCTTCTCCTCCAAATAACTTGTCATCTCCCTTTTCGCCTTCTATCTGATCATTGCCTATCCCACCACTAATTCTATCAGCTCCTTCTCCACCTTTTATCTTGTCATTACCATCTTCACCATGTAAGATGTCATTTCCTTTTCCCCCATCAATTTCATCATTTCCTTCTTTACCTCTTAATTGGTCGTTACCATTATTGCCATCTATATGATCGTCTCCCTCTCCACCTCTTATCTTGTCATTTTTTAATGTCCCTTCAATTGATACATCTACTTTAGGTTTGAGTAATGTATTATCATCAGAATTAGAGAGTACTGCATGATGTTCTGAATTTGCATCATCATAAATTATTATATTAGATTCTTTTTGTATTTGTCCATTAGCAAATTTATCTACAGAATATTGTAGAGGTAATATCAATGAGATTATTACCATTAAAGTTAAAGTATATTGAATCTTTATCAATATTATAGCTCATTTTTAAGAATTCCAATAGTGAAATTAAATATTTTTAAAGATTCTATTCAGACAGTATAGTATAAAATAGATAAGGTAGATTTTTCAATCACTATATACGCATTTTTATATATCATTACTATTTTCTATAACAGAAACATAAAATATTTAAATTGCAAAATTTATAGATTAAAAAAATAAATAGAAAAAAATCTTTACTACTACTGTAATAAATTCTAGTTTTGTTATTTTATTGTTCTATTTTGGTTTAACAACAGGGGGAGAAAAAGAAAATTACAAAAATAGCTTTTAAATCATGTAAATATATTCGCTCAGGAAGAGAATAAACTATCAGTCGTTAAGAATTCAAAGATAATAGAGTTTTCAGGTATTAATTATGCAGATGTTGTAAATAGTCGTGATATCAATCTAAATAGTTTTACAATATCGGTATGGTTTAATACAGTAATGAATGTTACTGGTAGAGATGTTGCTTTTTTAATAAATAAAGGAGGGTTCAGCACTGACAGACCTGGATCTAATCTTAATCATGGGATATGGCTTGATAATAGAGAAAAAGTTTCAGGTGGATTTGAAGCCTCAAATGGAGATAATTATTTTCTGACCTCTCAAGGGTCATATGCTGATGGAGTATGACACAACACAATTCTAACTTTTGATGATAAGCAACATCAGTTAAATCTATATATGGCTGGTCTAGAGGTTGCAACTAATTCAACAAATATAGGAATAACACCTGATACTACAGGGAAACAACCTGTTAGACTAGGAGCAAATTCCTTTGTTGAGAAGGGCCAGATAAAGGGTAATTTTACTGGTCAATTAGATGGTATCCAAGTGTGGAATTATGCTTTTACTAAAGAACAAGTAAATAGCTTGTTTAATAGAGTCAAAGATAGTTAGATAGACTAGATAGATATTAGATGGGGATAATAAAGTTTTTAGTCCAGCCAATAGCCGACAAGTATATTACTTGTTTATTAGGCTGTATCTATGATATAATCATATACTTAGATATATAATTATAATATAACAAAATAATGAAAACATCAATATTTTTAAATTAAAATGAACTTCTTTTATATCTAAATAGTGAATAAAAGATTTGAACAAAAATGGCTTTTATTTTAGTAGTAATTTTGTGCTAGTAGGAATAATAATTCTTATTTCTTTTACAATATTATTAGCTTTACAAACTTTTAATATAAAATCAATAAATGGGCAAAATGAAGATGATAATGATAAAGAAGATGATGATGAGATATCATCACAGAAAGAAGAAGAAAAACCAAAAATAGACCTTTCAATCGAGGGAACAGATGGCGATGATAAAATCATTGGAGGAAAAGGGAATGACAAAATAGATGGCGGAGATGGTAATGATTATCTGCATGGAAAAAGAGGTAACGATAGGATTGACGGAGGAGAAGGTGATGATAGAATATTTGGTGGACCAGGAAATAATGAACTAAAAGGAGAAGGAGGTAATGATGTTTTGAATGGTGAAAGAGGGAATGATGAACTAGATGGAGGCGATGGTAATGACAAACTAAAAGGTGGAAGAGGAGATGACAAGCTTGATGGTGGCAAAGATAATGATGAGCTAAATGGAGGAGATGGTAATGATGAATTAGAAGGTGGGGAAGATGTAGATAAATTAACTGGAGGATTGGGAGCTGATGTATTTATCTGTGATTATTTAGATAAACTAACTGATTATAATTCTGCAGAAGGGGACAGAATAATAGGTAAATGTTCACTTATAGGATAAATGATATTAGATCTATTGCGTAATTAGTAACCATGTAAAATATTACATATCTGATCTAAGATAAAAGAGAATAATGTTATTAAATTTATAAAATTTACAAAAATTAATTTAATTTTCAGAATATTTTGATTCCTTCCTAATTACGCAAAAGATCTATTCATGATATTATATTATTATCATCATTTTCTATTTTTTCCTTTTTTTTACACATAATATTAGAAATAGAATAAATAAATTTTATAAAATATTACATAAATTAAAAAAGTAGTCGTAATGCTAAAGATAAAATAATAAGGTATATTTATTTTTCATAAGAAGAAAAAAAATATTATTCTATAATAAATCATTTAGATTTTTTTTTACTATGAAATTTATATGGTATAGTTAGGAAAAATTTATAAAAAAACTTTTTAATTTTAAACATTATTTGTTACTAAACTTATGAATAGAAAAAATGATTTTAATAAAATTATTATTTCTTCTACTAGTAATAAGTTCTATAAATATAAATATTTTTCCATCATCAGTATATGGTCAACAAGAACAAGAACAAGAACAACAACAACAAACAGACTCTAATAATCAAAATAATAATAACAATAACAATATTCAAAATGAAGGAGAAATTCCCAAACCTATTGTTCATGTAACTATTGAAGGAACTGAAAATAATGACAAAATAAAAAGAGGAGATGGTAATGATAGAATATCTGGAGAGAATGGAGATGATACACTCAATGGTGGGCTGGGAGATGACAAGATATTTGGAAATGATGGTAATGACAAACTAAATGGTGAGCTAGGGGACGATGGGCTTGATGGAGGGGATGGTAATGATAATATCAAAGGAGAAGCAGGTGATGATGAGCTTGATGGAGGGGATGGTAATGATAATATCAAAAGAGAAGCAGGTGATGATGTACTAAGTTAAGTATCTCATATATCATCAACATGTATTAGTATTTTTAACATACTCTGATAGAAAGAACTTTAGCTCTGAATGTTTAGATTGATATGTGCCCAAATCTTATATTCTGAAATTATCTGATACTCAGAAAAAGGAACTGAATAGATTCATGAAGAGTACTCGTGACAAAGAGGAATACAGAAGAGCGTCTGCTATAAAGCAAAAGATGGAAGGAATACCTTACAGAACTATAGCCAAAAACCTTAGTGTCAATTACCGTAATGTGTATGACTGGATTAACAATTACAGAAAATATGGTTTAGATGGAATAAGAAACAAGAGAATGAATGCAGGTAGAAAACCAGTAATATCTACTGACAAAAACAAAGAGATGATAAAAGACATCATATTGAACAAGTCTCCTAAAACATTTGGCTATCTCAAAAATACATGGAATATCAGGCTGTTGGCTACTTATCTCTCAACATTACTGGAAATGAATGTCAGTCCCATGCAAACATGGAGAATAATTCATGATATGGGTATAGTATACAAACAGCCAAAACTTGAACTGGAAAAAGGCATAGATTATGAGGAAAAGAAGAACAAGATAGAAGGGTACAAGAAGATATCGGCAGCTCTTTTAAAAAAAGATTCTACTAGGATTTGAAGATGAAACGTGGTTACATCTACAACCATACATAACAAGAACATATATGAGAAGAGGAGAACAGCAAAAGATACTTCATAAAGGATCTAACGATAAAGTCAATGTATTCATCACACTTCTTTATCCTATGAATGGAATAAAATTTACAACAAGCAAAACAAGAAACAGTAATGATTTCATAAACCATCTAAACAGCATCAAAAGATATGTACTCAAGAGAAGTATCAAGAGATTTATTCTTGTAATAGACAATGCATCTTTTCATGTTAGTAAAAAGACTAAACAGTTTATAGAAAAACAATCAGACGACTGGCTAACTGGACCATTTCTACCAACACGGGCACCATTTCTGAATCCAGTAGAAACAAAAGTAAACAGGAATCTCAAGAAAGATATATGTGCAAACTATAACTACGAAACAGAAGATAATCTATTATGTAATGTAAGAAGATATCTTAGATGTTTTGGTTGTTGGCCTAAAATATGATACTTAACTTAGTTCAAGAAAAAAAATTTATAATATTATAGAATAGCTCTTGATTATTATTATAAATGAGAAATCTTAAATTATTATACTTTTAGATAATTTTGGTAGTGACTTGATAGATTCATATATTTCAATTATCTAAAAATATTAAATCCTCTTAAGTAGACATGTTATGTTATATATCTAAAACTGGACCTGGCAACTAACTGTTGTACTTACTGACATAGGTTACAATTTCATTTACTGACATAGGTAACACTTCCTAGTCTGCTAATAGGAAGTGTATAATAAAAATAGAATTACAAACAAAATTTAATCTGATTCATGAGAAAGAATGGACTGGAGATACTGTAACTGACATATGTATTAGATATAATATATCTACAAAGACATATCACAAGTGGAAGAACAGGTACATAAAGTATGGAATAGATGGTCTACAGGATAGAAGTAGAAAACCACACAATATACAACCAGGAAAAGTAACAAAAGAGATAGAACAAGAAATACTGGATTTACGTATAACAAAAAGATTTGGATGTAATCGTATTAGATTCCGACTAAAAAGACTAAAGGAGATATCACTTAGTACCAAAATCATATACAAGATACTGAAAAGACATGGTTTGAACATCCTGGAATGCAAGATCAGAAATAGAAGAAAATGGAAAAGGTTTGAGATGAAAAAACCAAACCAGATGGTACAGATGGATATTTTAGGACCATTTTACCTTGAGAATTCAGATAAAAAGAACTATTTTATCAGTTGTGAGGATGATTGTTCAAGGAAAGCAGCAAGTGACTGGTCTGAAAGAAAAAGGAGTGTAGATGTACTGGATGTACTTGGAGACTACATCATAGAGAATGGGAAACCTAACAAGGTAATGCATGACAATGGTAAACAATTTACATCCAAGATATTCAAAGGTTTCTTGAAAAAGAACAATATAAAGGATAAACCAATTCCAAAAGGCTATCCACAACTACAAGGAAAAATTGAGGCATACAACAAGATAGTAAAGAATGAGTTTCTTGCAGTAGAAAATATTCCCAATGTAAATGATGGAAAGAAAATGTATTACATGTTTGTAAAAGCATACAATGATGAAAGAGAACATGGTGGTATCAATGGTCATACACCATCTGAAATGTTTCTTATGAAAGGAACAAGATTAAATAATTCCAGTAGTAACAACATAGTCAAGCAGATAAAAGAAAGTGTTACCCATGTTGGTAAGTGAATCTGTTACCTATCTATGCAAGTACAACAACTAACTAACCTTAAATAAGGTTCAATACTAAATAAGCTAAATAGATGAGATTTGAACCCTTTGATAAAGTGGGACCAGTATATTAGCAAAATATAATTTAAATTAGTTCAATATTATGATTCAAAATTTTTTTGTATTCTATAAATTGGCTTTTGATAATTACTTATAATTCGGGATTAAAACATAGAACCCTAAAAAATTGTATCTATATAGGTTGATTGTATTGATTCTTTGTTAAGTTATGTAATTACCAAAATTTTTAATATATAAAATTAGATTTAGTTTAAAGATCTCGATATAGACATTCATTTGCATCTTCTCTGCCTTTTTTTATACTTTCTCTTATACTGCTTGTCGAAAAATCACCATGCTTACCTGATATAGTGTCGGAATCATCTTTTCTTTCAATATATTTTACATCTCGTATATCAAATCGCCCTATTAAAAGATCCTTATATTTTCTCATTCCTCCCATTCTATGATGACTTTGCTCTACTTCTCTATTAAAAATCTCATTTTTTAATTTGTTTAATATATCTTTATTATTACCTTTTCCCACATCTAAAGCAAAATCTATTAATTTATAAGTTAAATCTATATAGTCACTAACCATTTTTGCAGATTTTATATCATATACTGTTCGATCATGAAATCTTATATCATTTGATCTATCTAAAATTTGATCCTTATAAGTTGGGATTATGCCATCTTTTTCTATTGCTGGATACAAATTTACTACATAAATTTCTAAATTTGGTACTTCTTTTCATTATTATTATTACTGTTAAGATAGTCATAATTATCATTATCATTTTCTTTCTTTAAGTCATAGTAGTCCATCCAATATCTTCTATGATGATGCAATAATTCTCTTATAGGCGTATTACTTAATAGCCCTCCATCCCAAAACACTCTTTCTTTATTTGACTTTACATCTATCATAGTAGGATGATCAATGGATTGAGGAATTAAAGATCCTGCTGTTACTTGCTCTAAATTTATACCGTCATAAAAGACTATGTGTTGATCTTGTTTTTCTTCACCACCATATAGTGAATACCATACGTGTCCATTCTTATCAGTATTAATACCATGTTTATCTTTAAGATGTTTAGTTAATTCTTTGTTATTTTCAAAAATATTCTTACCTGTGCAAATTTCACATTTTTTGCTAACATTATAATAACTATCAAAAGTAACTGCAGATGAGCAATTCTTTAGATCTACACTAACGAGCAAAAGTCTTGGTTGATTTTTCTTATTTGGATCTGTTTTTATTGGAAAGTTTATTGATTGACTTAATAACCTTTTGAGTGGAGTATAATCATAAGAAATACCATGTGGAAACTCAATGAAGTTTAGAAATTTTGTGTCATATTCATAGTTTGGCCAATAGAGATTGGGCGTTCCTCCTCCAAATAATAATGGAACTGCTGCAAGTTGAATCCATGACCAATACCTCCTAGCAGATTCTACTGTAGAAATATTGCTAAAGAAAGGATTTAGTTTAAGTGCACTCCAAAATGTTTCAAAAAATATAGTATTAGCAAAGGTATCTGCTGTATATTTATTTTCCCAAAAATCAAGTAACATGTCATGTGATCCTATCCATGTATCATTTTTCAATACGTAATCTACAAGCAAAGTGGCATTAATAGATCCAATAGAAGTACCTATTGCCTTGTTGCCTAACTCGTTCTTCCTAACATATTTAGCTAACCTATTCTAGTAATACTATGTGAACTGGAAGAAGGTACAATGAATCACTTGTTAAACGTGGTGAGGTATTACTTGATTTTGATGTTATAGATAACTGGGATAATGAACTAGAGGAGATGAATAAGGACAAGGAAGGCAGAAAATTCGTATATCCAGATTCATTTATCAAATTACTTGGTTATATGAGAGCATATTTTCATTTACCTTATAGACAGATTGAAGGTGTAGTACGAGAACATGCTTCAAACACATTACCATCAATTCCAGATTATAGTAGAATTTGTAGAAGAATAAACAAATTAAATATAACAATTTCTAGTGATGATGAATCTAGTGTACATGTTGATAATTTTGTAATCGCAATTGACTCTACTGGTGTTAAAGTTACAAACGGAGGTGAATGGATTAGACACAAGTGGAATGTAAAAAGAGGTTATCTAAAGATACATGTAGCAGTTGATATTAAAAGAAAGAGAATTTTATCGTTACAGGTAACCAGTGAAGAAGTACATGATGGAAAAGTACTACCAAAATTAGTTGAGGATATAACAATAAAACAGAATAAGGAAATAGATATGACTATCGCAGATGGTGCATATGATAGTAACAATAATTTTCAGATATTGTCATTTAAGGGAATCAAACCAGCAATAAAGGTTAGAAAGAATTCCAGATATAGAAAGACCAATCATTACCTTAGAAACAAGACGGTGAAAATGCAGAAAAATAATTTACAAGAATGGAAGGATAGCGTTAGCTATGGTAAGCGATGGATTGCAGAAACTGTCTTCTCCTGTATCAAGAGAATGTTTGGAGAATATGTTACTGCTATCAGATTAGAGAACATGATAAAAGAAATAGTACTGAAAGCATCGTTGTATAATTGGTTTAGAAGTATAACAATAGTCTAACAAAATAATATGGTAAGTTAAAATCTATAATTTAATCGAGTTGCGCAACAAAGCAGTACCTATAACAACATCAAAAAGATTTTTTTCAGTATTGTAATTATGTCCTTCCCTTTTTAAAATATATTCATATATAGTCTGATATGCTACTGCTTCATATGCACCAAGAGCACCACCGCCTTGAAAAACTAGAGCACGTTGAGACTTTAGATTATTCATTTTTGTCAGTATGATGAGGACATAATTACTAATTATTATTATTTTTGATAAAAAGATAAGCAAAAGAAAAATGAAGAATTAGTCAATTTTAGAATATTTTTTTACAGAAGGAGAAAAAAATCTTTTTCGGCTCCTAAAAATTTTACCATATACTTATGTATTCGAATACCTTCTATAATATTACAAAATATAAAATAAGAAATTGATGAAAACTCAACTCAAGCAATATATACGGATGTTACGGAGATAGACCATCATCATTAAATATTTTATTGGAAAATAGTTTATATTCAATTTATAATATTTCAATTTTTTTCTTATTTATTAAGTAGATAGATTCCTATTTACTTGATTTTACTATATGCAGACGAATTAAATATTTAAAAATCAGAATGTTTAATATGTTACCAAATTAATTTTATTCTATTGTATAAATGGGACCAGCTAATCTCAAATGGGTTCAGTATTGTTATTGGCTAAATTGTGTGGGATTTGAACCATTCTATAAGGTGGGACCAGTTAATTTTTCTAAATAGTAAATAGAATCAATTCAACGATAGAATAAATTTGGATAGTTATTATTATTTTATGTAATAAAAAGAATAGATATTTAGAAAAGTCAATTTTATTCTCTTGTTACCCAAAATAGGAAACAGGCGAATTAGATATTATCAAATCAACAATCAAGAATAAAAAATCGTCAAACAGGTTGTGAAATAATACAATTCTATACAATTTTAAATCCTAATAGTGAATAGAAATAAAGTTTAAGACTTGCTAATAAATCAAAAGTTCTTTTGCATATTAATAATCATGTAATTTATTACAATTGATCAGAGAAAAAAAGAGTAATATTATTAGTTTTATAAAATTTATAAGAATTAACTTACTATATGAAATAATTTTAGTATTTTAGTATTAATAAGATAAGAATTACCTTTTTTCAAAATCTTTAATAATTACTTCTATTAATAACATATTAAATGGTTTTTTTAATGGCTTGGAAAGGTGTTGAAGGTGATCAACGAATTTTCTTTAGCCGTAGTAATGATGGTATTAATTGGACTCCTCAAACAGTTATATCCGGTATAGGTACAAGCCATCGTCCTTCATTGACTGTTTTAAATAATAACAAATTGCTTATGGCTTGGAAAGGTGTTGGAGGTGATCAGGGGATTTTTGTTACTGAAACTCGTCCCTCTTTCCAATGGGCTCATCAAATACAGGTACGAGATATAAGTTCTAGCATTGGTCTTTCATTGACATCTCTTAACAATCGATTATTTATGGCTTGGAAAGGTGTTGAAGGTGATCAGGGGATTTTTGTTAGCAATAGTGTAGATGGAACTGCTTGGGCTCCTCAGAGACGTGTTCCAAACATCGGCACTAGTATTGGTCCCTCATTAACTGTTTTTAATGATCGATTATTTATGGCTTGGAAAGGTGTTGAAGGTGATCAGGGGATTTTCTTTAGCCGTAGTAATGATGGAAATGTTTGGAATCCTCAAACGCATGTACCAGATATAGGTTCTAGTATTGGTCCCTCATTAACTGTTTTTAATGATCGATTATTTATGGCTTGGAAAGGTGTTGAAGGTGATCAACGAATTTTTATGAATAGCACCGCTAATACTACGTTATGGAGTAATCAAATTAGTTTATCTGGTGCTGGTACGAGTTGAGGTCCTTCACTTACTAATAAGTAATTTATAACATACAATCTAATTTTTTTAATTTATTTGGTTTTGCCATTATATATTATTGAATTACATAGTAGATAATTTTTATAATCATATACGTGTTGCTATAAACAATTCAAACTATTATAGATATTGTATATTCTTTATTTATATAGGACACAAAACATTATAAAGAATCTTATTGTATTATCTAGTCCTTATTACTATTTGAATTTTTTTCTACTGCATCTAATCCTTCTGATAACATCATAAGTTTATCAGACAAATTGGAAATAACATCTTCTTTTATTTTGTCTTTTTTCTGGTTTATTTTTTGTAATTCTTCTATCTTTGTTTGTAAGTCTGTTCCTTGTCTTTCTAATTGTGGAATATTGAGAAAAGTTGTATATGGTTCAATTTTCTTGAATATTTCCGCTTTTTCACTATCTTTCTTCAGTATGTAGAACCAATATGACTAATGAACCATTCAGAGTAATCTGTATATCCTAATCTGATATTGTAATTCTACAAATTATAATAATTTAGTTCTCATACATAAGGTTTAATTATTTGTTTTTTGTTTAATATTTTGAGTCAATTTTTAGAATCAATATCACAACGGAAACCACTGGCCCCATTATATAAATAGGTTCATATACTTTGAATTTGATATTATATTTTGTAAATAAGGAAAGGAGAATAATAAAGGAATGAAAATGCCATTGAAACTATCTACAACAATAATTAAAATTCAACACATTCCCAATTCCAAGAATATAAAGACAATAAATGAATTTCTAGAATTATGAGAAGTAAGAGTTCTTCAGAACATCATCAAAATAACAATTTAAAAGTTATAATAACATTTAGTAATTTTATAAAGATCCTCCTTTTATGGCATTAATAAAAGAGAACAAATTTTAGAATTTCTAAATCAAAAAGTTAAAAGATAAGATGATCATGATAAGTGATGGATGGATAACTAATTAGAACAATTACCTCAATCGTTTAAGACTATTTTTTAGATGTCTATACAATCATGATAATGAAATTGACCATGACAAATGGTAAACTCGAATCTGTTAAAGAATAAAAAAGCAAACGGATATCACTATATTTGATTCCTTATTCTCATTGTTAAAGAAAAATTGGATATGTTTCCTCATAGGCATGAAGATGATTTGGTAAATCTAATCAATTTTATATTTATCCAAAAGAAGATGATAAATATCTCTACTATTGTTTTTATTGTATGGCCATATAAAAAAATAAAATATAAAAATAAAATATAAAATTTCAAAGTTGATAAATTTATTTACCTTTATTTATCAGTAGTCTGTATTATTATTACATTGAATTACTATCAATTCTCTATAATGATATCAATTGTAGATAGGCATTTATGCCATTATATGCCTTATGTGTTCTTTCATTGTTATTATTATTAATTGTCATTATAGAGAATGATAGTAATAGCAGTATTAGTAGATGAATTTTTTATCATGCAACAAGTTGAAATTGAAATCCTTTTTCAATGAGTAATGTATTTTTTAAGAATGGAATATGCCATTAAATTAAAGTTATTTAGAAGTGATTACCTTCATAGTTACAGTAAAATTGATAAATAAAATTATTAGATCAGCATAAATATATTATTTTTAAATCATCTGTAATGAGTAAAACACTAATGATATATATCCTAGCAACACTAATTGCATTTTCAAGCGTTACAACAATAACAATGCAACCTATAGACATAAGCGCTCAAACACAACAGGCAATACCACAACAACTACAAACACAACAAGCATCACAAGAACCATTAGCCTTAAGTCCATCATGCGGTCAAGTTATAACACAAAATGTTATATTAACTTCTAACTTAAACTGTGCAGACAGTGATGGTCTTATAGTTGATGCAAGTGATATTGTTATAGATCTTAATGGACATACAATTTCTGGTCCAGATGTAGATAGTCAAGAAAAAACCTCAAGCAAAGTAGGAGTCATGATACCAAATATGAACAATGTAGTAGTCCAAGATGGTACTATTCAGGGATTTCAAGCAGGTGTCTTAATGACTGGTTCTCAAAATGTTGAACTAAAATCAATAGTTTCCAAAAATAACCAAATAGGGGCATTCAGTACCTGGTGCAAGTATAGTTAATGCACACTTGTCCATACTTATGAATAATGAAATTGGTTTTGCAGGACACTCAACACAACAACCTACATTAGAGAATAATATATTTTACCAAAATGCTTTGGCAGGAATAACATTAGTTAATACTGATAATGGTGTAATTACTTTGAATTCCATCACTGAATCTGGAAATGGCCTTTATGTAGACAATCAAAGTAACAATAACAATGTTAACTTTAACAATGTTCTTTTGAACACAGTTGACCTAAACAACGCTAATGGATTACCAGTAAATACCAACGCTAATACATTTGATCAAAACAATTGTATGACTTCTAATCCAAGTGGTATATGTATAGGTAAGTAACAAAAAAATCCTTTTTTCAAATTTTTTTCTTTACTTTTTTGAGTATATTCATTTGGAAGTA
>CAWIYT010000127.1:0-4702 GCA_963840085.1 uncultured Nitrososphaerales archaeon | reverse complement strand
AACGTATAAAATCAGATGTGTGTGCAAACAGATTTTATACTAATATAGAAGAACAAAAAGATGCAATATCAGAATATCTGGATAACAGATTTGGAAGATGGTTTAACGACATTTGTGATGACACTTGACTTATCAATAGTATATAATAATTTAGAGAAATTATTCTTGTATTAGTAAAAGCCATAGCCGTCTATTGGAGGAGCAACCACGAATGTACCATGTAGAAGGCTATGGTGGTATGGAATAGGTCTTTTGTCTTTAGGCGTTGAATCGATACATGACGATAGTTAATTAAAAACCTCTGAATTATACTATATAAAAGTATGAGATAATTTAATTGTCATAGTCCTCTTCTTCTAAAATGGTCAAGGGAGCATAGATAGCAGATAGAAGGCTATGACAGTAGTGTGGATACATTCTTTGGTTTGTCCAAAGTATAGTAAATTGCTAACTATACTATTTAATACTTAAATACAAATTTTTTTATTGTATCAATGTCAGTTCCATGTGAGTAAGAATAGTAAAGATAAATATTGTTCCTTCTATATTTTGTTTGGCTAATTCTTTTCTGTATTTTTCTTTTGCTTCTTCTGTATCAGTTCCTGTCTTTCCTCCTTCTGCAATTTCTTGATCATCTGTATCTCTTTTTACAGCAGTAGGTTCATGAGAGGTAATTTCTTCTGGTGACATTGGATCTTTTCCTTAGTAATTTTTATTTTCTTCTTTTGAGGATGTCATATAATATCTATTGAAATATTCTATTTAACAATTGAATAAAAAATGGGTATTTAAAAAATAGCAATTTACGATATTCAATTTATTTAATTGTCTTTCACTTATCTTTCATGGGTTAAAAGATAAACTATCGATAATATCCATTATTTTTTTACATTTTTCTTTTATTGTAGAACTTAGGATCTTAAATTAAATTTTTGAAACTTATCTTCTTTTCGATCATTGATAGTAGGTGTCTCTCTCTCTTCCTCGAATTGATAGTAGGTGTCTCTCTCTTCCTCAAGAGTGTTATACTCATTATATTCTACTATCATTAACTTTTGCCAAAATAATGGGTAGAACAATACCATCATTTAGGATTGCATCGGTATTAGAGGAAAAAGAATGGAAATCATATAAAAGATACTTAAATAAAAAAGATGATAAAAAAGCATTTGACGATATGTTTTCAATAGCAAAATTATATAACTCTGCTTGTTCTTATGCTGCAAATCCTATTAGAATACATCCTATTATGATGTCAATAGTATTACATTAATATATGATTTTAAAAGAAAAAAATTTTGTTCTTTTTCTTCTAATTTCAATGATGTTAATATTGATAAGACCAATAGTAATAGTAATAATAATGCCAATATTAATAATAGTGATACTATAATTTTAAAAAAAGAAATAGACAAATAGAATAGCTTTTCTTCTGTTTTAAGAAAACAAAATTGAGAAAACTTTAGAGAAATGTTACAATCATCTTACAAATATTCAAATGCAGTAAATGCTAAAGGTGAAGAGTATGCTACAGAATCATTGATAATGTCTTTGTTGTTTGAACAATATAAAATAAAGTTAATTACTAAATAATTATTTGTTAAATGTTAAAATCTTTGTTTATTACAATTCTACAGCATTTCAACATTTCTAGTTGATAAATTATTTTATTAGTTTCTTCAATCTCTCTTCTTGCTACTTTTTTTTGAGTTCATATTCTAATCTATTAATTTTAGCATCTAGTACATGTTTCAATAATTCTAATTCTTTATTTTGTTTCTCTCGTAAAACCCATTGTAAAGTATCAATTTGTAAAATAAGTAATGATAGATATCTTCTAATATAATTATATCCAAAGAAAACCTTTGTAATGTAAGATAATAATTTGTCATATTAGAATCTTATGTCATAAAATTTATTTTAAAATTTCTCTGAAGTATATGTATTTTAAATTGCCCTAAAATAAATACAATAAAGTTAAATTGAAATAGTTAAAAAAGAAGTTTCCTTATTCAAAATTGTCATTAATAGAATTAGAAAAGAAAAATAGAGAAATT
This sequence comes from uncultured Nitrososphaerales archaeon, assembly GCA_963840085.1. Lineage (GTDB taxonomy): Archaea > Thermoproteota > Nitrososphaeria > Nitrososphaerales > Nitrososphaeraceae > TH1177. Next base: position 2,645 of record CAWIYT010000127.1, on the reverse strand, counting down.
CATTATATAGAAATTTAATTAGCTGAATTTTACTATATTTTATCTCAGCATTTTCAATACTAACCTTTAAAATAATAATATGAATATAATTAATAGTGTGATCTTCAGCTGAAGGTATTTCAAAGATACTCTAAAAATCCAATACTTGTTCCCAATAAAGATCACTGGTGGGAATCAGAGGCAGTTTTTAATTGTTCTGTATCTTATGATGGAAATAATGTCCATATGCTATATAGAGCAGTTGGAGAATATGACTATTATATCTCTAGAATAGGTTATGCAAAGAGCACTAATGGTTTTCAATTTACTAGACGTGATAAGATTGCAATTTGTCAAACAGAAGATTATGAAATATATGGAATGGAAGATCCACGAATAACACAAATTGAAGATAAAATTTTTATTACTTATGTAGTTCTCTCTGATTATGTAAAAAATCATCCAAAAATTTATTCTGCATTAACAGTTACAAAAGATTATTATAAATTTGCTAAACTGGGTATTATCTCTTCCAACTTTGATAATAACAAAGATGTAATTTTCTTTCCCGAAAAATTTACCTTAGGTGACAATTTATCTAATTCATATCTTAAATTACATCGACCAAAATTTACCTTAGGTGACAATTTATCTAATTCATATCTTAAATTACATCTACCTAATAACTGGAATGGAAGTAATTCTAATTTTCTATCAATTAAACCTAGTATATGGCTAAGTATAAGTGATTCAGAATTCACATTGACTGATTCTATATTACTTTTAAAACCAGAACAAGATTGGGAAGAACTTAAAATTGGGGCAGGTCCATCACCAATTAAAACTAAAGATGGATGGTTATTGATTTATCATGGTGTAAATAACGACAAAATTTACCGTGTTGGAGCTGCAATCCTAGATCTCAAATATCCAAGAAAAGTCATTGCAAGGACTAAAATTCCTCTTTTAGAACCTACAGAAAAATATGAAAAAATAGGTGATGTGAATAATGTAATATTTCCAACAGGAATAGCTGTAATGGATAAAAAACTTTTGTTATATTATGGAGGAGCAGATAAAGTATGTTGTGTGGCTAGTGCTAGTATTGATGAACTAATAGAATACATTATGAAAGATAGGATAGGTGACTAATTTCTTAATATTGTTTATTAAAAGACATTAGCTACAAACACGATAGTTAGATATCTTTATAATTCTTAAATATCTATTTATAAGGCATATATACTAATCAACGATAAAAGTAAATATTGTATTTATGTGAATTTAATCATTGATGATACAAAATACTTGTAGATAATAATATAATATTATGTATAATTTATATATATATATAATTAGCAGAATTAAATTTTTGAATTGTATAGAACACATGATAATATTTAAAACATAGTGGAAAATGACTGAGATTTACACCATTATGTCTTCTCCTTCGTAAGTAGTATGTAAATATACAAAATTTATTTCATAGTATTACTTTTACTAAAATAAAATAAGTAATTAAGTATGCGACAAAAATGACAAGCCTGCTGGAATTTTTACTTAAAGAGGAAGAGTTAGAAAATAATACCCATAATGGTTGTGGCTTGGCAAGAAAAATAGCAGAAATAAATACCATAATAACAATAATCATCATAACAACAGTCATGATATAGTTGATAATCCTTTGCGACTATCAGTCTTTTGAGCCACTACTAATCAAGAAACTAATTGATATTCAAAAAAATAACCTAGTGTCTAACTTTAACAGAATTTTAATTCATTATCTAAAATATCAGTTATAGCAGCATATACTTACTTTTTTATAATATAATATCTTATATTTTAGACGGATATGATTTAAATAATTACAATATTTAATAATTATAAAAAAATCAAAAAATTTAAATAATTTTTTTCTTTCATAGTAATAGTGAAATGGTACCCAAAGCTATAGCCATTATTGATGATGAAGTAGATTTGGTGAACCTATTTCAGGAAGTATTAGAAAATAATGGCTTCAAGGTTTGTGCCTTTACTGACCCAATTGAAGCATTTAATCGCATAAAAAGAAATCCCAATGATTATGGATTAATCCTCTCCGATTATCGTATGCCATTGATGAATGGTAATGAGCTCTGTACAAAATTAAAATGTATTAATTCTAAGCTTAATGTGATTTTGATGAGTGCTTATGAAAATGTAGAATGTGATATCTCTCAATTCACATTTATAAGAAAACCTATCACAATAGCAAATTTGCTGAAGATTGTTAAGGACAGCATAGCTGAAAAATCATATCCAATCAGATAGAATCAACATAATTTTATTGAATCCTTTGATTTAATTTGAATTATCAGAAAAATTGAGATATTATATATATAATAGAAAATTCAATACAATTAATCTAATTAATATTAATAAATATAATTTTTTTCATATTTTCTTTTTAGTAAATAATTATACATAATATGTTTTTTTTCTTTCTAATTGTTGTGAATAGTCTTTCACTTAAAACTAATAATTGAGCAGATAAATGAGCCAATACATCATCTTCTTTTACCTTGTTATTTTCTCTCTCAATGATTGGTTTATTATCTGTAGTTCTTCAATTTTAGTTTGCAAGTCAAATCCTTATCTTTCCAATTTAAGAGCATTTAGAAATGTTA
>CAWIYT010000126.1:0-8245 GCA_963840085.1 uncultured Nitrososphaerales archaeon | reverse complement strand
ATATATAAAAATTGGAGATAATTTATTGGTAAAAGAATAAGAAAGCCATAGCCGCTTCTTTTTAATAGCCATTATGACCATGAAATATGATGCCAATTTATATTGATTATAAATGAATGTTTTAATTGATATTTGAGTTTTCACCAACATTGTCGAAAGCAGTATGTCCGATTGTAGTTTTTGCTTTTACTACAGGGAGAAGTTACATGTTTCTCTTCAAGGCAACTCATATATAACTAAAAGAAATTTATCTACTGTATTATTCGATAGTAACCTAATAACAATATCTATTAAATAATATAAAATACTATACCAAAGGTCAATGACTAATATTTTTAATACTGATAATAATAATAATAGTTACAATGTACTTCCAAAACAATTTCTCAATTATATAAATTATGAATTAAGTTTTTTTGAAAAAGTTGCAGACAGGAAATTTTTATTTAATGTTTTAAGGAATGACAAATTTGAATTAGAGGTATCTAAATCAAAAGAAGAATATAATGATAAACCAGAATATCAAATAATTTATAGAGCAAATAATCTTTATCAATTTATCAAAAATCTATTGATGCTCAGAGAGTATTTAATTAAAAATTTTGGTAATAAATAATAACAAAACAACAATAAAAACACTGTTATATAATTAAAAGAAAAAAAATTTGTGAAGTCTTTTTCTTTTACTGATTTCAATGATGTAAAAAATAATAATGAAAATACAATTTTAAAAAGAGAAATAGGAAAATGGAATAATTTTTCTTCTATTTTAAGAAAACATAATCGAGAAATATTTAAAGAAATATTACAATCATATCACAAATATTCAACTGCAATAAATGCTAAGGGGGAACAATTCGCAACAGAATCATTGATAATGTCTTTGTTGTTAGAACAATATAAAATAAGAATGTCATATTCTCATTGATGCTACTTCTTTTTCTTTCCTTTCTTCTTTTCTGACTCATCATTATCATCATCATTATCTACTGCTATAGTAGTAGAAGTAGTACTAGTAGTATTAACTTTAGAATTAATTAGTTTATTGTTCTCAAATGTATTGCCAACTGTACCTGGATCTCCTTTAATATTTAATATTCCAGATTCTGTAGCATTTACTATTTTATTAAAATGAAATGTATTATCAGATGCACCCGTCTTGACAACTATACCATTTATAGAATTCATGATGGTATTATTGTATACTGTTGTTGTTAGAAGATTTTTCACTTGTATCTATTCCAACTTTGCAATCTGAAACTTTATTGTTATAGACTTTATTGTCATGTGATTCACCACTTACATCTATGCATATGTTTTGGTGATGAACATAGTTATTTCTTGCAACTGAATCATACATATTAATACTAAATGCAATACCTCTTCCATTTCCCGTGTTACCATTGTTGTATACTTCATTACCTTCAATTGTTATATTGTAACAATCAAGTGAACATATAATGCCTGAATAACCATTATCATAAACAGTATTGTTTTTGATTATCATATCATGAGTTCCAGTATGAGGGTCAATTCCATATTTCTCATTGCCATATACACGATTTCCTTCAATTAACATATATCCCATCCCTTTAGAATAGAAGCCTTTGTAGATATGATGTATATCATTATTTTTTAATATACTGTTTTCTCCACCATTGAAAGTAACTCCACCACATCCACTACAACTATATCCCAAGTATGCAAGTTCAGAATTGATAATTTCAGTAGGTCCAGTTGCAGTTTCCTCAATTTTTATATATGGTCTTGGTATCATTGTATATATTGAAGCATCTTCTTTTGCTTTTTCAGAAAATTTAACATAATCATTTGTTTCAGGATTCCATGATGTTATTTTTACAGAATCTACTTTTAAGATTCCTTCAACAGTAATTGCATTAGGAGATTTCTTGGTTGGAATTATCTTTAGCCATGTTACATCATTTGAATTAATATCCAATAGTAGCATTTTTTTCAACTTTTAAACCTGCATTAAGATAACCAAACTTTTTCATTATTATTAGAAGTAGTATTAGTAGTTGTTATTGTTGATTCAGGTTTCAAAATGTTAGGATCGGTAATTTGTCTACTAACATCTGCAAAATCAGCATATTTACAAGTTATAGAAATTAATTTTTCTGATTTATTATAAGATATACACTTTTCTTCTTTTTCTTCTATTTCTGATTCTGCTTTTTGTGCTTGTACTTCTCCAATAATAAATGACGATGGAGAAATATAGCAGCAAATATTCCAATAACTAATACAATGAATAAAAATATTGCACTAATTTTTGTTATTCTTGCATTAATATATTCAATATTTAGTAATATTAAATTAAAATATATCTGAAATACGAATGATTCTAAAAGATTTTTTGATGATAAAGTTGTGATAGTTGAATTTTTTAAAAATAAATATAGTAATATAAGTATATAGAATTGCTTCAAGTTCTCATTAACCATCTATTTTAATAACTAAATTAGATTAACCCGAGAAAACGTACGGGCCCGTCGGGAGTAATACCGATAGCGGTGCGAAAATAAGAGTCTAAGTTATAGTAATAAAGAAGATATAGTATTTAAGATTTACTTTTCATATTTTTAAAATTGTCATTGCAGCTAATTTAAAAATCCTTTAAATTTTATATTACTTTTCTTTGACTCTTTTATTACTTCATCTAAATAATTTTTTAATTCTTTTTCATCTACTTCTAATTCTATATTTGGACTTTTTCTTGAATCTTTGTCTTTAACAATCTTATTAATGGTCTTTTGAATCTCTTTCTCCATTTCTGCTTGTCCTGTTACGAATCTAGTAATTTAGATTCTCGTGTTATTTTATATGTACTGATTTTATGTAATTAGTATTTGTTTTTGTGAAAGCCTTCACATTATCACGTGTTTGTTCAAGTGCTGTATTGTATACTCTCATATTAGATGCTAGAGCATTGTTTATTAAATTGTTGGTAGTTAACAGGTAATTTGTAAAATTATTTACAATTACTGCCTGATTTTCAGCAATTCTTTGTGGATTATACAAATCCCATAATCTATTGGAGAAGTTTACATTACTATTTCGGTCTCCATGTGATTGAAAAGAATCTACAACTTGTTTTTGTGCTTCAATAAAGTCAGAAGCAATAGCTTTTATAGTTTGAATAGTTTTTTCTTGATATTCAGCAATACGTTGTGTATATTGTGGAATTTCTCTTCTCACTTCATCAGTAATTCTTTTTACATTATGTAAGGTGTTGTCTAGTGTCTTGTTTATTGCATCTTGTTGTTGATTTAAGGTGTTATTTATTTTTTCATTGAAATTATTGTAGTCTTCATTAAATTTAGTTGTATTTTTATCATAAAATGTTGGTTCATTTACAGCTATATTTTCGTTTACTTTTATTTCTTCTTTTCTTGTTGACATCTATATATATACGTTACTAAGGTATATAAACTTATGTAATTATGTCTATTGGATAGTAATATTTTTGTATGTATTATCTATTTATTTGTATAATTTGAGGTAATATATTAACAAATACCTACATTCATTGATATTTCTTCTAAAGTCATTTCATTAGATAATATCATTATTATTTTCAGTTAGGCTACTCCCAGAAGTTAGTATTAAAGTTAGAATCACTTTAGAGACTGAAAGACAGAGGATAGACAAAAAAGTGAAATGGATGAACCCGAGAAAACTACGGGCCCGTCGGGAGTTGAATAGCCATGGTTTCATTGTTCAATGTTCATTTCGATTATGTGAAAGTCCTAACATAGACAACTGCAATATAGAGACAAATTCTAAATATTTTGACTTTTTTTACAATAATGGAGAAATTTTATAATGATAAAGATAAAAAAATGATTTCATGAGTTAAATACTTAGAGTGAGATTCGAATCCAATAGGCACACTTGGGGGGTTCTTTTATTATTAAATATAATTTACTTATTGACTCCAAGAATAGAACTAATAACTTATCCTACTACTAATAAATCATACTAATTGCATTAGTTGGATTGTGTTGTAGTCGATAGAAATGTGTTTAATATCTTACCAATCTCTTCCGGATATTGATCCATTACTGCATGACCAGCATTTTTGATCTGTATAAGCCAGGCTCCTGGAATCTTTTCTACAATTTTTAAAGAATTAACATACGGCACGTACTTATTATCGTCGGTTCCAGTTATGACCAAAGTAGGTTTGGCTATTTTCGCAAGCTCATCACAAGCACCACTCCAGTTGGTTGCCACCCACTCCCTTCCTACGTTATTCTGATTATTCATTGCTTCAGGGGAAAGCCCTGGCTTCGCTTGCTGCATAGTTGGAATGTTCTCAAGTACTTCAGGATGCAGTCTAATCCATCCCGCTCCTACTGAAGCAGCTACAAGCTCTTTCATTTCTTCCTGAGAAATAGAAACATTATTTAGAGATTTGTTTACAATTTCGGTTTGCAATTTCTTAAACTCAGGTGGTTGAGGTGTATCATCTTTTCCGCCACATGATGAAGCAACAAGTGTAAGAGTGTTAACCTTATCTGCATACATGATTGTAAACTGTTGGGCTAAAAATGATCCAAGAGAATATCCCATAACATCTGCTTTTGGTATATTCAGAGCATCAAGCAGACCAGCTGCATCGTTTGCTAGTTGCTGAGAAGTGTATGGTTGGGAACCCATTGTTGTATTTCCAAGTCCACGACTATCAAACGCAATTACTGTGTGATTTGAAGTAAGACTCCTTGGAAAGGACGGGTCCCACTGATCCATGCCATCAGAAGCGCCATTGAAAAGTAAAATAGGGTCACCTTTTCCTAACATCTTGTAGGCAATTTCAATATCTCCTACCTGAACTTTTTTTGCTGGAACACTTTGTATGTTTGATGAATCTGTTACATTGAAACCTGTCTGATCTGGCTGACCATAAACAGGATTAGTAGTAGTACTAGTAGTAATCATAATAGCAGTAGTAGGGATAATCATTATAAACATGAAAATAATGATGAAAACTGAAGTTTTATTTCTTTTGATTTTTTGTAGGTTATACATTTTTGTTATTTCTTGTTTAGTAACATTTACTTACTATTTAACTTTATATTATAAATCACCTATTGTATTATCCCATGACATCTGTTACACTCTTTTACTTTGTAAGAGTAAGGAGTGTTGTTACGCCAGATGCAATATAAACAAGATTTAGAAAAGATAAGAAGATGGTGTATAAGACGCAAAATAGATGAATGGAAAGTTACCGATATCTGTAAACATATACACATATCCAGAATGAGTTTCTACAGATACTGGAACAGGTACAAAAAGAAGGATTGGATGGACAAAAAGATCATTCTAAAAGACCACATACAATCCATAAAACAGATAAAAAGATAGAACAAAAGGTGATTCAGTTAAGAAAGAAATACCAGTACTGTCCACACAAGATACAGGGTATTCTTTGAACCAGTACAGGATAAAAATTGGACATATGACTATATACAGAATTTTATGCAAAAGCGGATTGAATAATCATCCCATCACTAAACCCAGAAAGAAGAGAAAATACATACGATTTGAGCGTAAATTTCCCAATGAACTATGGCAGATTGACCTGAAAGTGATAGAAAATGAAGGAATTTGGTTGATATCCATTTTTGATGATCATAGCAGGTATGTATTATCTTCGATTAAATGCATAGAAGGTACATCAGAAAATGTTATAGATTTAGTAAAACGTACAATCAGAAAGTATGGAAAACCATTACAGATACTGACAGACCATGGCTCACAGTTTTACAATTCACATTCTGTATTACAGTCAGATTTTGATTCTTTCTGCAAGGAACATGATATACAAAACATGTTATGGGTAGTATAGGAAAACCTACTACACTAGGAAAGATTGAAAGATGGCATCGCACATATGATGTAGAGAGACCCAGATTCAAAAGACACGAACAATTCATTAAATATTATAATAACAAAAGAGTACATATGTCATTGAACTACATGACACCAAAACAAGTGTATAATAGGAGTGTAACACATGTGGTGGGATAATACACTTATAAATCACCTATAATATATCAAAAGATAAACAGTACCAGGGATGTTTATAAGGTAACTATTTAATGGAAAAAGATGCAAACCAAGAAATTCATTTAAGCAATGAATAAAGATTACTTAGACAATATTGATTTATTGAACACATTGAGTTTTTATTATATTAAGGAAAAAATGTTGTGTTCAGAGGTTGGATATGTGATTAGGATGGACCTATCTCTATTAGTTTTTTCTGCACCAACACACATTTCTTCGACTCATTTTCAAATAAAAGATTGTATTTATCTTTTATTATTAGAAACTTATTTCTAAAAAATTCAGAAAAATAAATTTGTGAATTTAGCTTTAATTATTTATTTTAGTAGTGTTTGATGTATAGGAAGATGAGCTAAAAGTAGTCAGAGGTGTAAACCCATTATGAGATTCAAGCCATGAATAAATATCTGCCAAGACATATTGCTGGATTGGACCGTATTCAGTCTGCCATTGGGATGAAGGATAGAACAAATGGCCTAGGTCAGGATAAGTTATCAACGTATGGTCAGGATGATTTACATCTGTTAATCTTTGTTGCAAGAGAAACGCTTGTTGAACTGGAGTCTGAGAATCATTCTCTCCATTGAGTATTAGGACACCTGTAGATTTAGAGACATTACCAATGATGCTGAGATTTGTTGTCAAACTAGATAATGATTTCCACAATACAGGACAGACTCCGGGTTGGTTGCATTTGAGCGATTTGAAAGATGTGATGTTTTCATATCCCTTTACCAGCAAAGGTTTAAGTTGTTTCTCAATACTTATGTAACCACTCGTGCCAAAATCCTTTGCTAGAATGGTAGTTATGGCTTCAGTATTATTCGTACGCAAAAAAGTAAGTATAACAGAAGACGGCACCAAGAACTGCCTTAACAGCGGATCGTTCGCTATTTGCTGTATTGATATCGATCCAGTGTGATTTCTATCTAATACTTGTGAAGCATACTCTAAGGGCAATGATACATCTTGATAGTACTCTACTACTTTTACGGGGTTCTGAGCTAAGACGCCCATAAGTATTATGTTCTTCACATTCATAGAATTATCTATTGCTACTCTTGGAGCGTAAGGTGTACCTTCGCTATGACCAATTATACTTATCCTTTTAGGATCCACCTCAGGCTGTTGTAGAAGAACATTCAAAGCTTTCTTGCTATCTTGAATATAATCATTGGCTGTAGCATTTTCCCAAATATTTGTGTCTAAAATAGTATAATTTGCATCAACACCTCTTTTATCATATCGAAGTACTTCAAAGCCTCTTTCTGATAGATATTGAGATATTTCAAAAAAAGGTTGAGCCGATGGATATATCTTTGACCCTGTTGCATTATCAATACGAATAAAAACTGCAGATGAATTCATATCCTCTCCACCAGAACCAGTTATCAAAAGAACACCTGGAAATGGTCCATTTCCAACTGCAGGAATAGTTAGTTGTGCATTAGTCTTTATACCATTACCTAAGTCTATTACCAAGTCTCGATATTTTATTGTCTCCAAGTCTTGTTGAGCTAGAATTGTAAAATTGTTACCTGACAACAAAAACGATATAGAATAAAGAGAAAGGAGAATTATTGATAATATCAATAGTAATTTCAATATAGAAATTGTTATAGCAGAATTATATAAGCACAGTGGGCAGTTATGAGTATTATATTATCCCATGACATCTGTTATACTCTTTTACTTGGTAAAAGTAAGGAGGTGTTGTTACACCAGACAGATGCAATAAAAATCTTGAAGATCAAGATGGTGTATAAGGATGCAAACTACATTGAATAGGAAGATGAAAATTAATTGATATCTTTAAACATATACACATATTAAGTCAGTAGAAGGGTTCATAAAGAAAAAATCAGGTAGAAACAGATGAACCCGAGAAAAGTATGGGCCCGTCGGGAGTAGTGCCCTCCATGTAGTGGGGTTCTATTACATTGTATTTAGCTTTTTAGTATTTGATAAATTATATAAAATGAATTGGAAAATGAATGAATAAGCTCAGTAGGATTTTAAGTGTACCTATCTCATTGAGATATGAATTCGAAAATTTATAATAATTCCTTAGGTTAATAGTGTTGAAGTGAAAATCCTATTATTTTTAATAACTGCCTTGTTGCGCAACTCATCATTCCTAACACATTTA
>CAWIYT010000125.1:0-3815 GCA_963840085.1 uncultured Nitrososphaerales archaeon | reverse complement strand
CGACGGGCCCGCTACGATATCGGTGCTAATATAGGAGTCCAACATATATAAAAGTGAGAAATATGGTGGAATCAACAAAATTAGAGGTATTGCACTCTGGAAATCATAATGTTATATTGATTTTCAGGATGATTATAATGTAAGGATTGACCCTTATAGCTTATTTTTACATGCTATGAAGTCTCCTGTTACAAAGAAAAAATATAGTAGACGTCTTGAAATGTTTTTTGATTTTATAAAAATTCCTGGAGAAAGTCTTGAAGAGAGATGTTTAACTTTTGTCAATAATGGAAAAGATAATGTTAATTGGGTATTTACAAATATTTTAAAATTTGTATTATTTTATAAACAAAGGATAGACAAAAAAGAAATTTCTGGTGCAACTCTCATCAACTATCTAAAAGCAATAAAACTATTCTGTGAAATGTCAGACATCTCAATAAATTGGAAAAAGATTACAAGAGGAGTATCGAGAGGTAAAAGATATGCAAGTGATAGAATACCAACTATATCAGAAGTAAGAAAAATAGTTGAATATCCAGATAGAAGAATCAAACCGATTGTATACACCATGTGTTCTTCAGGTATTAGATTAGGAGCTTGGGACTACCTAAAATTTAAACATATTATTCCTATTTTAAACGATAAAAATGAGATTATTGCTGCCAAAATAAGAGTATATGCAGATGAGGAAGAAGAATATATTTCGTTTATTTCTTTAGAAGCTTATTCACATTTAAAGGAATGGATGAATTATCGTAAAGAAGCAGGAGAATTAGTAACTGAAGAAAGTTGGCTAATGAGAAATCTTTGGGATGTAACAACTCCTACAGGAAAAGGAATTAGCTACCATTCCTGTGAAATTAAAACCATCTGGAATTAAACGATTGATGGAACGTGCTTTATGGGCTCAGGGAATTAGAACCAAGCTTAATGAAGGTAAAAAGAGACATGAATTTCAAGTAGACCACGGTTATAGAAAGTTTTTCAAAACTCGTTGTGAACTTGGTGGCATGAAACCTATTAACATAGAAAAATTGTTATCTCATTCTACTGGAATATCAGATTCATATTATAGAGCTACAGAGCAAGAATTGTTAGATGATTATCTTCAAAGCAATGGATTCTCTTACAATTGATGAAAGAAATAAACTAAAAAAACGAATAGATAAGTTAGAAGAGAAAAATGAAGATGAAAAATATATTATAAAAGCTAAGCTTCAAGAGAAAGAAGAAAAGATTCAAAAATTAGAGCAAAAATATGAAAATGATATGAAAACATTCAGAGAAGATATGAATAAACAGATTAGCGAGATGATGTTAATGATTCAACAAAATCCAAAATTATCATATGTAAAACCAGAAATTTTGGAAAAGATACAATAACAATAAAATGATGAATTTCATTTCTATCTTTTTAGGCAAGATGTAGTCTCTTTCAAAATTCGTCTAAAAATTTCTTCTTTATTTTCAATAAATCTTATTTGTAAAAAAATTATTTTTTTTAGATAAGCATTAATTCGATTTTCTAATATTTCATATTTAGAAAATTCATCAGGTTCTGAGTTAAGTTTTAAAAATCGAAAATATCTTGAGGCTTTTTCAAATTCAGAATAAAATCGTTCAGTAAATCGTTGTAATAAGAAAGTATCATTATCGATATCTATATGTAATTGATTTCTTAATTCATTTGCTACAGTTATGGCTACCTTCCTTCCGTCAAATCCATATTGTTCAATTTCGTTTGGAAATTCTAAGACAAGGAGCAATTTTTAATATTGAAGGATTTGATATTACGTTATGAAAAATGTTTTTATCTATTGGTTTATGTTTAAATTTGTAAGAATCAAATAAAATCAAATATAAAAGTAACCCGCGAAAATTAAGACTATATTTCCAATATCTACGTTTACTCGTTATTTTATTGAATTTTTCCATTGTGTGATTAATCTGTTTAGTAGTATTGAGTAATTTTAATTCCTCTTCATTGAGTTTATTGTTTTCAATTCTCTGATAAGCACTTAAATTTATGAACCATTCAGCCAGGTTTGAAGGTACATCAAGTGATGATTCGTGCCCTATATGTACAATTTCTTGAGATACTTTCTGGGCTAAGAAGAAATTTTGCTCATCAATTATAAAATCAAGAAATTGTCTACGCTTTAATGATATTAAATTACTTGAATACACGTGTAATTTTTTATCTTTTAGTTTTGTGAATGTAGGAAAAACATTCAATTCCTTGGTTGAGAATATTATTATCAATACAGAATAATTATATCCAGGATTGAAAAACTGTGAATTTTTTTTGTTTGACTGTATCTTAATCCATTTATCAGATTCATTGAATGATTTTCCATTAAATATAGTCAAATACTTTGGATTAGATTGTGAATCGAAATGGCTATCATAATTAAACTTATCCCATTTTTGATTGGTTTTCCTTAATAATTTACCACATAGATTTTTTAATTGAATTTCATCAGATTGTAATAAATCATCCCATACGAAAAGAAGTTCATCATTAATATCTTCGATAGTGGGAGATAATTCCTTCACAATTGCATAATTATAATTCTTTAAAGGACTTTTGAGTTTAGGCCCATGAAATTCCCTAAAATTCTTTATTATTTTATTGTTCTCAATTGGTTCTTCGTTTTGTCCTATTATTCCCAGAACTCGAAAGTAACTAGGATTTGTCAGACTTTTTTTGATAATTTTATTTAAATCATGCTATATGCTTAAAATCAAGATTATTTTTGAGCAAAAATAGTCAGTCCCTAGTATTAACGTAGTACCTAGACATATGAATTATTAATATGTCAACTATTATAGAGAAAAAAGTAACACCTCTTGTGTGTCAAAGATGTTTACATAAATGGAATTACAGTGGAAACAACTTTTATGTAGCAACATGTCCTCACTGTAGAACTTATGTAAACATTAAAAAGAATAGAACAAAATACAAAGAAAGTAGAAACAGAACAACCATTAAACATCAATACAAATGAGAAAAAATTAGATTCATTTGATAACACTAAATTCGAAGATGGAATCAAATGAATCTGCTAGTCCTTAGGAGGAGGGTAATCCACGTTGGATACTAATATTATATTATTTTCAAAAGATGATAAAAATCATTCTATTTGTGCTGCTTTAGGATGCAGTAAACTTGCAAATATCGCTATATCTTTGAAAATTAGTGAAAAATTAATTACAATATTAGTTTGCGAAAGCTGCAACATAAATTTAAAGAGAGCTGAGACTGTTTTGGAACAAATATGTGTAATAATAAATTATTTAAAATTTGAATGGACTAGTGGCTATATTATTGAAAAGATTGATTATATTCTTATCTCTGTTTTACAAAACGGTGGTATAGCTCTTACAATACTTGACCAAAATAAAGAAACAATAAAGATGAAATAATATGGCTATAACAATTTCAAACATTGATATAAATTATGAAGATAAAGAAGAATGGAAGTATCAGGTAAGAATCATAAATTATATTCTGACTCTAGCAATAGTACCAGTAATAACTACAACTATAGTATATGCAAGTGAAGCATATCCAAACTGGGACGAAGACAGAGAAGAATGCATAGCTAACGGTGGCTATTGGAAGCATGCCTTCTGTGTGTACGATTGACAGGAGGTGAGAATTGAAAAACGAGTTAATATTGGGGGCGATTCTACTGACTATAATACCAATGACAGCATTTGCTGATGCGCCATATTGGAATGACTATGACGGGGATGGTCAACTTACAGAATCAGATGTAGATGCGATGACATACGTTGGTAAAAGCATA
>CAWIYT010000124.1:0-11636 GCA_963840085.1 uncultured Nitrososphaerales archaeon | reverse complement strand
TGATGAGTTGCGCAACAAGGCATTTATAACTAATCCTGATTGTGGAGAAAATGAATATTTTAGATATTTGTTTTTATCGGAAATATCTTCTACTTTTGATATGTTGATATTAGCAATAGACTTTTTTAGCTTTTCTAAATATAATTTAAAGTGATTAGAAAAAGTGTCTGTTGGATCAAGCATTTTTGTTTTTATAGTAAAATATTCTTGAAAGGTATCTAGAGAAGAATATAATCGAGAAATAAAACTATTACTACATTTAAATCCATATCAAAAAATTGATCTTTAAATTCTATATATGTCTAATATTATATGTATATTAATTCAAAAGAGTGTTTTTATTTTGATGTACTTTAAAATCGGTTGCAGATTTTAATAATGTTTGTGCAGAAATGTCAATAAAATTAAAGATAAATAATAAAAGTGATTGTAATAATAATGACAAAAATATAACTTCATTTTATTTTTTTGTATCTAATGATATTATATATATATTATCAAAACTAATAGAATAAAAAAAATTGTATAAATATAGTTTTATTAAATAATAAAATGGAAAAAATTAGGTAAGAGATACCTCGATATAAACATCATCAGGGATTCTTAATCTCATAAGCTGTCTAATAGCTTTATCATCTGCTCCTAAATCAATTACTCTTCTATGAATCCGTAATTCGTATTTATCCCATGTATTTGTACCTTGTCCACATGGAGATTTCCTTGTTACTACTTTCATTTTTTTTGTAGGTAGCGGATAAGGACCTTTTATATTTACACCACTTTTTTCACCTATTCCTTTGATTTCAGAACAAACACCTTCTAATGTGGAAAGATTGGTGCTGGTTAGTTTTATTCTAGCTTCCTGAGGCATTATTAGATTTCACTTCTACTTCTTTTGATATGTTTCTGTAATGGATTTAACAACTCCAGCAGCAATTGTAGTACCCATATCTCTTAAGGCAAATCTGCCAATTTCAGGGAATTCTTTGAAAGTTTCTATGGCAAGAGGTCTAACTGGTCTGATTCTCACAATTGCTGCATCGCCGGTTTTAAGAAATTTTGGTTTTTCTTCCAGTACTCCTCCTGTTTTAGGATCAATTTTAGCAACAAAATCTGACAAAGTTGCCGCTACTTGAGCTGTATGTGCATGTAATACTGGAGTATATCCAGGTGCCATAGCAGTTGGATGATGGATTACTATTATTTGAGCTTCAAATTCTTTGGCAACATTTGGAGGATTATCTAGATGTCCTATAACGTCACCCCTATGAATAGATTTTTTGTCTATTCCTCTTAGGTTAAATCCAATATTATCACCAGCTTCTGCTGAATCCATTTGAGTATGATGAGTTTCTATAGATTTGACTTCTCCGGTTACTCCTGCAGGCATCACAATTACCTTATCATTAGCTTTAACAACACCAGTTTCTACCCTGCCTACTGGGACAGTCCCCACACCTGTAATTGAATATACGTCTTGAATTGGAATTCTTAATGGTTTTCCAATTGGTTTTTCTGGTGGATCAAAAGAATCTAGTGCTTCTAACAATGTTGGACCTTTATACCAACCCATGTTTTCGGATTTTTTGACTAAATTATCACCTTTCCATCCAGATACTGGAACAAAATTTACTTTACTAGTATTATAACCAACCATTTTTAACATTTTTTCAACGACACCTTTTACTTCATTATATCGTGCTTCTGAATAGTTGGAATCATCCATTTTATTTAAAGCAACGACTACTTGTCCTACTCCCAATGTTCTGCATAAAAATGCATGTTCCCTTGCTTGACCTCCAGGTTCGGTAGCAGCTTCAGTCTCTCCCTGTTTTGTAGAAACAACCAGAATAGCCACATCTGCTTCTGAGGCACCGGTAATCATGTTTTTAATAAAGTCTCTATGACCTGGGGCATCAATTAAAGTAAAGAAGAATTTTTTAGTTTCAAATTTCTGAAATGCTAAATCTATTGTAATTCCTCGATCTCTTTCATCCTTAATGCTATCTAAAACCCAGGCATATTTGAAAGTGTCACCTTTACCAGTAGCTTCTGATTCTTTTGCAAATTGTTCTATAGTTCTTTGATCAATAACTCCTAAATCAACCATTAAATGGCCAACAATAGTAGATTTACCATTATCTACATGTCCTGTAACCACTAGATTCATGTGTGGTTTCTTGCTTGAGCTCATACACGGAAGAGTATTAATCTGCTTTATTTATATTTCGTTATGATTAGCAATAATTGAATCTCGTTCCAACAAACGAAGAAAATAATATTAAAAAAGTTATTTTACTTTATTTATTTATTTATTACAGTAAAAAGAATATTAATAACAAATGATTATCTAATTTTAGTTGATCAATCGTGAAAAACTTTCCGACAATGAAATTGAAGTTAAGTTAAAAGAAATAAAAGATTGGAAAATAGAGAATGGAAAATTATGTAAATCTTTTGAATTTAAAAACTTTACTCAAGCCTTTGGTTTCATTACAAAAATAGCACTAGAATCAGAGAAAGTTGATCATCATCCAGAATTATTTAATGTTTATAACAAAGTTAGAGTTTATCTATCCACACACACAATTAATGGATTAAGTGAATATGATTTTGTATTGGCAAAAAAAATTGACGAACTTTAAGATTACAAAATTAATTAAATAATAAAAATAAATTTTCATACATCTGCATATAAAGAGAATTCATATGGATGAGGTCTTAAAGTAACTTCTCTATATTCATTTGTTCCATGTTCTATTAACCTTTCAATTACTGAATCATCAAATATTGGTTTGAGAAACTCTCTATCTGACTCTAAAGCTTCAGATGCTTCTAATAAACTAGTTGGTAATTGTTTTATTCCCAGTTGGCGTCTTCGTATTGGAGTCATTTTGAAAATATCTTCATCAATGGGATCGCCTATAGATATTTTTTTCTTTATTCCATCTAAACCAGCTGCAATAATAGATGAAAAAGCTAAATATGGATTACAGGATGGATCCGGAGCACGAAATTCAATTCTTTTCATATTTGCAAATTTTTCACCTCTAAAATGTCCTGGAATACGTATTATAGCAGACCTATTACCTGTACTCCATGCAACATAAACAGGAGCTTCATATCCAGGAACTAGTCTTCTATATGAGTTGGTTGTAGGAGCTACGATTGCAGCAAGTGCAAAAGAATGTTCTAATATGCCTCCACAAAAATATCTAGCTGAATTCAGAAATTTCAGCATATTCATCATTTTGGTCAAAAAATAAGTTAGTATTATCATTCCAAAGACTGACATTAACATGTAAACCAGATCCATTATCAAGTGCTATTGGCTTTGGCATCATAGTAGCTATCATATTATGTTTCTTGGCAACATTTTTTACAATATACTTGTAACTTTGAACTGAATCTGCCATATTTACTAATGAATCATATCGTATATCTATTTCACATTGTCCAGCCGTTGCAACTTCATGATGATGTGCATCACATGCAATACCAAAATTATTACTTAGAATATCCACACATTCATTTCGCAAATCAACTAAAGTATCTGCAGGAGCACTAGGAAGATAACCTTCCTTTAAATTCACAGTATATCCAAAGCCATTGGAAGCCCATGGAGCTTCTTTTGAAATAATCTCATAACTTTGACTGTGATAAGGTGAAAGAGTATTTACTAACAGATTATCAAAAACAAAAAATTCAACTTCTGGTCCCCAGTATGACACCTCATATCCATTTTCATTAATATATTTTTCAGCTTTCTTTGCTATACCACGAGGATCTCTCGAAAATTGTACTCTATTAGATCCCCCACTTAAAATATCACAAATCAACCTAGATGTCTTGTATTTCTCTATCCACGGAATTATAGCATAAGTAGAAGGATCAGGTCTAATAATCAAATCAGATTCATGAATATCAGTAAATCCACGAATTGAAGAACCATCAACTTTCGGTAATCCATTTTCAAAATCTGTTTTTTTAAACATATTTGTAGAAATAGTAATATGATGAAATTTTCCGAAAAGCCCAGTAAATTGTAAATCTATAAACTTGATATCATCTTTTTCTAATTTATCCATAACCTCATCAGTACGTAAAATTTTGTTTTTCAATTCTTCCTTCAATAATCCTATATGGCAAATCAGTTGATAGTAATTAAGGATCTCATAATTAAGGCTTTCAGAGATTTAAGAAGAAAAACGGAATTATTTATAAATTAATTCTGCTAAAATACTAAATTAATGTCTGACAATATAGAAGATTACTTTACTGTGGAAATGGCATACAATATTCTTTTAAAAGAAAATCAAATTTCATCTTTACAAGAAATACCTTATGATACTTATCAGAGATTAGCTATTACAATCGGTAATTTAAAATCAAAAGAGTATGAAATTATTGAAAAAAAAATTGTGCAGAAAGTTATTGAAAATCTCTCAATAATATCAAATCTTTTACTTCAAACTAGAATGGAAAAAATCATTACAGGAAATGTAAATTCTAATTTAGAGATGAATTATTCTAAAATGACAGATGAAGAAAAATATATCATCAATGAAGAAATTCAGTCAAAAAGAAAGAGAACACAAATAATAACTCTGATAACCAATGGTCAGCCAAAGATTTTAGAAAAAATAACAGATGTAATTAAACAAAAAAAGTTACTAATTAAATTTATAAAGCCAATGGAACAATTCGTCGGCGTAGATATGTATAAATATGGTCCTTTTTGCGTTGATGATATCGCTAACTTACCTTTTGAAAATGCATTATCTCTTGTTAATAGTAAAATAGCAACTGAGATTTTTCCAATCTTTGATTAGTATTTTACAATTAAAAAGAAAGGAAAATATTTTATGAAAAATATTCATTCAAATATTGACACATAATGAAATAGACATTGATCAGTTTATTTTGCTAACTATTTATCCTAGCATTGCATTATTTGGAATTACTTTTTTTGCAAAAAAGGCTATGTTAGCATCATCTATTCAATATTTTTTACAGGCTTTTATCTGTATTGTATTTTCAGTTATATATTTAATTTTAATTCCTAATGGAGGAGCTCAAGGACTAGCAATAGTGCTATTATTGTTTAGTGGTATATTACTATTAATGGCAAGAAAATATAAAATTCATCCTGAAGAAAATGATAAATCGTCATCTAAAGAAACTCCTTTTAATTAAATTTATCTATTAAATTCTAAGAGTTTACATGATGATAAATATTTTAAAATTATGAGGAAATACTATTTTAAAAGTATTCCAAATTGGAAATAAAATAAAATTTAACTAAATAATTTTTTTCTTATGTATTATCCTTATTTTCTTCTTCTTTCTTTATCTCATTTTCCTTTAAATTTTCTTGATATGATGAAACTAAAACAACATTATCATCAAGAGACATTCGTACACGAACTTTTCTTGGTGGATTTGTTTTGCCATTTTTCCAAATTTCTCTATTTAACTCTTGATCTATTTTTATATTTTCATTTTTCATATGACGTTTGGCAAATTCCTTAATCATATTGATTACTCTATCAGTTCTTCGATACTGAGGAGTTAACCAGGCTTTTCCAAGATTAATTGTATATACATGAGTTGCATTTTCTTCAGATTTTGACATATTTCATAAATCACCATTTTTAACCGACATTTACATCAGATCTTCTCCATAATCTACGTTTTGGATTAGATCGAACTTGTCTATGTGTTCTAATAATAACCCAAGCTGGCACCGGTCTATTTTGTTTAATCTTTCTAATCAACCTCTTTTTTCTCGATGTATTCTTTCGGGCAGCCATCCACTAAATAAATAATTTTCTCACTTTTAAGTGTTGATATATTATATTTTTTAATGAAAAAATGGATTAGGATAATATAAAACTAAATTCATATGAATGATATAATGAAACTTTGTAATTTATGTTTTGAATTCTTTAAGACTACTACAAATGAAAAAGATATCAAGAATGTTAAAATTGTTGAAAAGAATCAATGTAATGGATTATACCATAAAAAATTAATAGATAGTTTTAAAACATAAAAACAGCTTAAAAATTATAATTACATTCTTTACAATAATCATAGATATCACCATCAAGATGGTTAAAATGAGTTTTACATGCTCTACAAGTATGATGGACTTCGTCAAATCCATCAGAAGCTATAAATTTGAAATAATCTAAATTTTGACTTTTACATTTTATACATCTACAACTGCAAAACATAAATGATAAATAATTTTTCATCTATAAATTAGTTTTTACATCTATATAATAAAGATCAATCATAGTAACAATATTGAATAGATTTAATATTGTACCATTTTATTTATACATATAATATATATTAACAAATATATTCTACAATTTTAATTGAAATCTAAAGGTTCTGCAAAAAGTGAATATTGAGAAGAATCTACCACCTTGACCTTAATTATTTGTCCTATACTAAGATTTAATTTCTCAGCATTATTTATAATTACAGATTTATAGGCATAATTTCTTCCTTGGACTAATGTGTTTGTTATTTCATCAATATATACATCCCCAATCCAACCTTTCCATAAAGAATTTCTTTTTCTTGAAATATCACGAGAAAGATTATGTAAAATTTTAGAACGAAATTTTTTTTGATCAGAGGATATATTCTTTAACTTTGAAGAAACTGTACCCGATCTCTGACTATATTTTGATATATTTACGATATCTGGTTCAGTTTCTGTAAGTAACTCCATTGTGAATTTAAAATCCTCATCGGATTCATTTGGAAAACCTACAATAATATCAGTTGCTATTGTAATTTCAGGGATAGATTTTCGAAATTCACATACAGCCTTTTTAAAAATATTAACATTATGACCTCTATACATTTGTCTTAAAATTTTATTACTTCCACTTTGAACTGGTATATGGATGAATTTAAAAATCTTCTCTTCATTTTTATATAATGCTACAAGATCGTATAAGATCTCAGATAAATACATGGGATTCATCATTCCAATCCGTAGTTTATAATTTCCCTCTAATTCACTACATAATTTTAACAAGTCAATTAAATTTGAATTAATATCTTTACCATAACATCCATTGTCAGTTGATGTCAACCAAATTTCATTACAACCATCATTAATATCATTTTTTATTTGGGCAACTATAGATCCAGGTCTATAACTTTTAAGATTACCCTTTGAAATTTTGGTTTGACAAAAGGAACAATTACTTAAACAACCTGATGCAATTTCTATAATACTAATAGATTTATTCAATCTTATCTTTGGTAAATTTATTTTCTCAATAGATGAATCCTCAAGAAATACAGTTTTATTGTTTGAGAGTGCGAGATTAGCAGATTCAATCGATCTATCTAAAGAATTTGGACCTAATAAGCTAACTTTTGAATTAATTCTTTCTATTTTTTTACGTTCTGTTTTTGTTAGACAGCCTGCTACTATTAATGGTTTATTATCTAGAGTCAATTGTTTAATGCGGTGAAGCATTTTATGTTCAGTCGAATCTTTAACTGAACATGTTACAATTATATTTAGATCTGCATCATCAATACAATTAACAATATTATACCCATGACTTTTTAACAGGCCAGATATAATTTCTGAATCTGCAATATTGGCTGAACACCCATATGCTTCAATCCATACATTTTTTTTTATATTTTTACTTGATTTTATTCCTTTTTCATATTCTGATAGAATTTTTTTATAATTATTATTAACTTTAGAATCTTTGTTCAAAAGTGAAATAGATTCAATAAGATCTGATTTTATTTGTTGCATTAACTACTATTTAAATCCTAAATCAATTATTCTATATAACTATTGAGATTATTAAATAAATCAATGAATCAAAGAAATAAAGATTTAAAATGAATATTTTTTTTCTAATTTATTATAGTTAGACAAGTCAACAAGATCATTAAATTCCTGAAAAGTAATCATTCTATTTTTCAATTCTTTAGTAGTACCTGTTTTCTTCAAGGTTTGAAGAGTCTGTTTTATTGCAAAAGTTGATGAATATAATGCAGATAAAGGAAAAACGACCATTTTATAACCCATTTTTCTTAGCTGATTAGCAGTTAGATTAGGAGTTACTCCTTCTTCTATCATATTGGCTAATAGAGGAGCCTTAATTTCTTTTGCAATCAATTCCATTTGATCAATGGTTTTTGGTGCTTCAATAAAAACTACATCAGCACCGATTTTTCTATATTCTTTTCCTCTTTCTATTGCTTCTTCTATTCCAAATTGTGCGAGAGAGTCTGTTCTAGCGACTATGATAAATTCATTATCTTCTCTCGCATCTATTGCAGCTTGTAATTTTAGAATATATTCTTCCTTTGGAATTACAGTTTTGCCGGTCATATGGCCACATCTTTTAGGCCATACTTGATCTTCTAAAAAAATTCCTTTTGCACCAATTCTTTCCAGATCTTTAACTATTTTCCAAACATTTAACGGGTTCCCATAGCCTGTATCTATATCAACAAGAATAGGAATATTTACACAATTAATAATTCTTCTTGCATTTTCTAAGGTTTCTCCTGCATCCAGAAATCCAAAATCAGGCATTCCTAACAGAGAGGCTGATGTACCATATCCTGTTTGAAATGCTGCTTCAAATCCTACATCCTCGGCAATTTTAGCAGTTAAAGCATCGTATACTCCAGGAAGAATTATAATATCATTATCATTCGCTATACGATCTCTTATAGATTTTTTATACATTACCATAAGACGTTAATTAATTTAATAAATAGATTTAAAACTTATTTGTTATTATTTTTGATTTCATAAATATCATAATCAGTTTCAGAATATTTAGAAACGCCTATCATACATTGTCTACAAGAATAATATTTTACAGGTGGATCATGACTGATAGATCCATTCAGCCATACCATCATCGTTCCGCATACAGGACATTTCATAGTCATTGATTCGGTAATTGTAAAAATTCAATATATATTTTTTTAATATTGATAAGGTTAAATTTCAATAATTTAATTAAAAGAAATATTAATAAATCGCTAGTGATATATTTATATTTATGATATCCCATTGGTTTTCAAGAGTAAATAGCGTTATTCCCAGAGGATTCTCACGACAATATATTTTAAACTTATTAAAAGAGAAACCAATGAGTGGGAAAGAAATCATAGATTTTGCAATTTATGAAAGCGAAGGAAAATGGAAACCATCCCCTGGTCTGATTTATCCTATGCTCGGTAGATTATTAGAGGAGGGATTAATTTCAGAGACAGAAAATGGAAAATACAAAATTACACATAAAGGTGTTGGAATTGCAGAAGATATTCAATCAATACAAAAGATATTACAAAAACAGTTAGATGTGATGTTTAGATTTGGAAGTATAGGAAGATTTATGGCGATGGATCTAATTGATAGAGTATCATCCATAGGATCTACATTAAGTTCAAATTTAGACAAAATGACTGAACAAGAACGTGAAAAATATAAAGAATTTTTAATATCAGAATTAAAGAAAATTGAAGAGCAAGAAAAGGAATTAAAATAAAAATTTTTTGTAGGTATAACCAAATAAAGAAAATTATAAATGCTTAAAAAAGATCAATATCAAATAGTATTGTGACGTCGGAACTCTTTGCATCTATTAATCAATTAACAGAAAAAATTGATCAGATTGAAAAAGACATTCAATATGATACAGATAAAGTAATACAAGAATATAAAAGTATTAGTGAAAAAATGAATGAAAACCAAAGCTATTTCCTATCCGGCATTCAATATGGACTACCAGGAAAATCATATTTACTAACTTCGAAAGGAATCGAGGTATTAGGGGAAGAGACAATTGAAATTAGTAAATTTATTAATGACGTTATAAATTTTGCAGCTAATCCAAAGAGGAAGATAGAGTTATTACGAGATCTTGTTACTCATTTACACAAATCTGTCGAAACTATGAAAAATAGCTCTTCCTAGAGAATTTTGTAGATTTAAAAAAACTTTTATATGATATCGATTATAAGATTTAAAGGTATTTTATTACTACGAAGACCTATTCGCAGTTTATTATTTTGATATTCAATATCTCCAATGTTATCAAAAATACTCCTTGAAGAAAGATGAATTTTATTACATTGAAGATAGATCTTACATGATCCCTCTTTTTCACTATGAGAACCCGATAGGAATTTTACTTTTCCTAAATTAACTAATTCATCCAATTCTCGACATATAGGCCGCATCAAAGTCCAAGCCTCTTCTTCCTCAAAACAATAGAAAGTAGAACTATTACAAAATAAAAAATGTTACGCTATACAAAAAATTGATAAAGTTATCCAATTATTTTACATTAAATTCGAATTTAGCATATTCTGGGTTTATAGGTATAAAGTTTATTCCTAGAACAGGTATTTTAATTGAATAATCCCCTGGTGAAGAAAAGGTAAATGGAATAGTAACAGAACCTTCAGCTGTATGAAGAAGAGGTTGACTAATTTGTTTTGCAGCAGAAAATATTTCTTCTCCATTATTTAATATTTGAAAATCATAGTCAACATGAACCTGAATTTTATCTGTACCAGGTTCAAAAAAATTGATTTTAAATTTAACTTCATCATTTGTATTAATAACTTCAGGAGATGGAGAAATATTTACATCTAAGGATCCACCAGTAGTAGATTGAACCAAATTTGGATCCGTAATACCAAAAGAATCTGCAAATGTTGCACCTCCTAAAAAGGTAATTGTTATAAAAGATCCCAAAATTAAAAAACAATTTGAATATTTTTGTGTCATGGCGAAGCTAGAGCAAGAGAATATATGTATTTATTCATTACACTATTAAATATAAATAGTAATATTAATTATTGATAACTTTAACATCCGTAAATAATTCATCCATGAAATGCTTGGAAATATTGATTATTATTAACTAATACACTAACAATAAGACTTGAATTGTATTAAAAAAATAATATAACAATTCAGTAAATAGCAATAGCAAGCTAAACTTCCTTTATAGCTAATTATAGTCATTTAAAGTCAAAAGTAATAATAAATAAGTTACAAATTTGAAAATATAGGTAAATAAAATTCAAAATTCTGAATGAATAAAACTAGGACAACTTTAAATCACGCAAAATGTATAATTTAAAAATATACATTTATTTTGATTTTTTTATTAGATTTATACTTTTAATTATTATAATATTTGAGTCTACTTTTTAGAAATAGTCTAGAAAAGTACAATAAAATTATTCCAAAATTTTCTAAAAATGAGAATAGAATAGATGGATATTTTACTTTTATATATCTTTTTTATAAAGGTTAATTTTATTATTAAAAGTAAATGAGATTATAAAAAGGTTATATAACTGAGTCTGGGTCATAATTCAATGAATAACAAGTTTCAGGATCCTAACAATACGGACCTACTAACAACTACAATACTACTACTGCTATATTACTAAATTCTTCTATTGCTATCTTTTGTTAATTTGTTGGTGGCGTTGATGAAAAAGTTTTTCACCATACATCATCTTTGATATAGAGTGTATTAGCTTATTTATATATTAAAAATAATATAATCGTATTTTTATTTCTAACCTGGTCCCAATTACTA
>CAWIYT010000123.1:0-150573 GCA_963840085.1 uncultured Nitrososphaerales archaeon | reverse complement strand
GTGATGTTTAGATTTGGAAGTATAGGAAGATTTTATGGCGATGGATTTAATTGATAGAGTATCATCCATAGGATCTACATTAAGTTCAAAATTAGACAAAAATGACGGAACAAGAACGTGAAAAATATAAAGAATTTTTAATATCAGAATTAAAGAAAATTGAAGAGCAAGAAAAGGAATTAAAATAAAAATTTTTTGTAGGTATAACCAAATAAAGAAAATTATAAATGCTTAAAAAAGATCAATATCAAATAGTATTGTGACGTCGGAACTCTTTGCATCTATTAATCAATTAACAGAAAAAATTGATCAGATTGAAAAAGACATTCAATATGATACAGATAAAGTAATACAAGAATATAAAAGTATTAGTGAAAAAATGAATGAAAACCAAAGCACTTATTTCCTATCCGGCATTCAATATGGACTACCAGGAAAATCATATTTACTAACTTCGAAAGGAATCGAGGTATTAGGAGAGAGACAATTGAAATTAGTAAATTTATTAATGACGTTATAAATTTTGCAGCTAATCCAAAGAGGAAGATAGAGATATTACGAGATCTTGTTACTCATTTACACAAATCTGTCGAAACTATGAAAAATAGCTCTTCCTAGAGAATTTTGTAGATTTAAAAAAACTTTTATATGATATCGATTATAAGATTTAAAGGTATTTTATTACTACGAAGACCTATTCGCAGTTTATTATTTTGATATTCAATATCTCCAATGTTATCAAAAATACTCCTTGAAGAAAGATGAATTTTATTACATTGAAGATAGATCTTATATGATCCCTCTTTTTCACTATGAGAACCTGATAGGAATTTTACTTTTCCTAAATTAACTAATTCATCCAATTCTCGACATATAGGCCGCATCAAAGTCCAAGCCTCTTCTTCTCTCAAAACAATAGAAAGTAGAACTATTACAAAATAAAAAATGTTACGCTATACAAAAAATTGATAAAGTTATCCAATTATTTTACATTAAATTCGAATTTAGCATATTCTGGATTTATAGGTATAAAGTTTATTCCTAGAACAGGTATTTTAATTGAATAATCCCCTGGTGAAGAAAAGGTAAATGGAATAGTAACAGAACCTTCAGCTGTATGAAGAAGAGGTTGACTAATTTGTTTTGCAGCAGAAAATATTTCTTCTCCATTATTTAATATTTGAAAATCATAGTCAACATGAGCCTGAATTTTATCTGTACCAGGTTCAAAAAAATTGATTTTAAATTTAACTTCATCATTTGTATTAATAACTTCAGGAGAGGGAGAAATATTTACATCTAAGGATCCACCAGTAGTAGATTGAACCAAACTTGGATCCGTAACACCAAAAGAATCTGCAAATGTTGCACTTCCTAAAAAGGTAATTGTTATAAAAGATCCCAAAATTAAAAAACAATTTGAATATTTTTGTGTCATAGCGAAGCCTAGAGCAAGAGAATATATTTATTTATTCATTACACTATTAAATATAAATAGTAATATTAATTATTGATAACTTTAACATCCGTAAATAATTCATCCATGAAATGCTTAGAAATATTGATTATTATTAACTAATACACTAACAATAAGACTTGAATTGTATTAAAAAAATAATATAACAATTCAGTAAATAGCAATAACAAGCTAAACTTCCTTTATAGCTAATTATAGTCATTTAAAGTCAAAAGTAATAATAAATAAGTTACAAATTTGAAAATATAGGTAAATGAAATTCTGAATGAATAAAACTAGGACAACTTTAAATCACGCAAAATGTATAATTTAAAAATATACATTTATTTTGATTTTTTTATTAGATTTATACTTTTAATTATTATAATATTTGAGTCTACTTTTTAGAAATAGTCTAGAAAAGTACAATAAAATTATTCCGAAATTTTCTAAAAATGAGAATAGAATAGATGGATATTTTACTTTTATATATCTTTTTTATAAAGGTTAATTTTATTATTAAAAGTAAATGAGATTATAAAAAAGGTTATATAACTGAGTCTGGGTCATAATTCAATGAATAAACAAGTTTCAGGATCCTAATAATAGAGTACTACTAACAACTGCAATACTACTACTGCTATATTACTAAATTCTTGTATTGCTATCTTGTTAATTTGTTGGTGGCGTTGATGAAAGAGTTTTTCACCAATACATCATCTTTGATAGAGTATTAGCTTATTTATATATTAAAAATAATATAATGGTATATTTCTAACCTGGTCCTAATTACTAAGTCAAGTGTCATCATGAATGTCATAATGCCATCTTCCAAATCTCTTATCAAGATATTCTGATACTGCATCTTTTTGTTCTTCTATACTGGTATAAAATCTATTTGCACACATACATCTGATTTTATACGTTGATTTACTTTTCTCTCATTTGGATTCAGGTATGGAGCCCTCTTTGGAAGATGTATTACAGTAAGCCAGCAGTCTTCTTTCTGTCCATTGATATATTCTCTTGTCATCTTGCTTATATGAAATGAAGCATTATCCCATCCATACAAGCACAATTCTTTTCCAACCATTATTTTGCATTACATGTATCTTGAGATTCTCAAGATGGTGTATCGCATTGGTAGAATTTGATCTGTCATATAGAAATCATACAATAGTTTCTGTTCAGGCCATAACATGGATATATACATCGAGAATTTCTTTCTCCCTCCAATATGCCTAATTTTTTGTTGTTGTTCACCTTCAAAACTCATTTTGACTTTCTTATACATGGTTTCTGTGTTACCATGGTTTCATCTTCAAACACCACCAGCATCACTTTCTTGTTTTTAAGAGAGAGCTGATGCTACTTGTTTTTGTAGTTCTTTACTTTTTCCCTCATCATAATCAGGTCCATCGTCATGTTCAAGTTCCAGTTTTGGTCTTTTACATCTAATGCCCATATCTTTCAGTATCCTTTGAAGATGTTTGAAACTTATTGATTGGGATATCAAACTCTTCTGTAAAAGACACTTTGCCAGTGACCTCAGACTCCAAGTGTTTCTAACATAAGCAAAAATAGTGGGATCATTAAAAAGTACAGAGAGCATAGATCTCTCTCTGTTTTCATCTGTTATACGGGATTTTGTACTACGTGTTTTCTTCTTTATTTCTAATCTACTAATTCCAGTATGGAGATATGCTGATATCCACATCTCTGGACTGACCTGATGCTGAGACATCATATTCCTTTGCTATATATATCTTCAAAAGTTCTACCATTGCTCTTCTGCTGGAGTATTGCCATTAATCTGCGATAATGTCTCTCTCTTATCTGTAGGTAGTAGTATTTTTCATCAATGATTTTAGACTGTTCTTCTGTCCGGTAGTGAGAGGTTGAGTTTAGTAGAACCACGGTACATATAATTATGGTATTCTAAATACCTTAAGCTTTACCTATTCAAGAATTTAGACCTGATAGTCAAAAAGACATGACATCCATCAGGACACTTGACTTAGTATGTGTATAAACATTAAAACGTCTGTACATTGTGTTGGTAGTGTTTTGGCAAATATGATTTACTTTAAAATATTATTAAAATGTTTGTGTACTGATGTAAAAAGTATAGATAATTGTGTCTATCATGACTTATCACTATCATTTTATAGACGATCAGTCGTCTATCACAATCACCATGTACGATATTGTTAACACTTTCCCCTCATATCACAATCACCGTATATGCGTTATCTCTATCACTCTTTCAATCCTATAATAGTTCGATTAAAACCTTTTGTCAGCATTGCTTTTCCCATAGGAGCTCCCTGCTTTCAATCCTATAATAGTTCGATTAAAACGCGGCGAGTGCGGAAGATTAACCTACAAACCAACTAAGTAAAATGTCTTGTTACATGTCATATCATTTAACTAAAATAACTAAATTCTTGAATATGTAGACGGAATGTTTGGATGATGGTGTTATGACATTCATAATGACACTTGACTTATATCTTTTACATTTTATATTCTTCAATGGTAGGAAAATCTATCTATCTACTAGATTAGTCCACTAATCGTTCAATGTTATAGTGATAATATCTTGATAGTGATGATGATGGTTATGACGATAGACACAATTGTGATAATGATTTTGACAGCAAAAGAGAAATAATATGTGATTGATTGATTGAGGGTTGATAGTCTACACAATTAATAGCGATTGTATAAACAGTGATAACATTTGTGACTGTTATGACATAAAAAGTGATAGTGATTGCTGATCCGGTTAGTTAGTGATTGACGTAAAAGCGTCGATAAAGCGATATTGATAATTGTGTGACTGTCTTGATTTTTTTCGCAAGTACATAAAGATTTTTATTACCTTTAAAAATAAAACATATTTGTCAAAAAACGCATCCCACGCTATTGACAAATTTTCATAGTCTTTCTCCAAATAAAATAGTTGAGACTGGGTCATAATAATTCAATACACAAATATATTATTCCACTACTAACCAATAGAATGTAATCAATCGTTGTTATGTACCTAGCATGTATTTGATTGCTCTTGGATTATCTTTGTTAGTTTTACAGTTGTAATAAACAAGTATATCTGATATAATAGCAGTACTGACAATAATACTATTGCACAAGCCTTATCATATATCCTCGTACAGGTAATGGATCAATTCTAAAAACAGATTTGATATGTTCTATCAACGGTTCAATTGATTTACCTCTCAACGCGAATAGTAGCCTGTCCAACTTTAGATTCATAAATTTCATACCAATTTTATCCTGTCAGCAGCAGTAGTATTTTCATATCTCTGTACTGGACATACCAACCAACTGAAATCCCATATCTGTGCTGAGATCATACAACAGTTCATGATCATCATCGTATCCATGATCCGCAGAAACATAGATAGGATGTTTCTCTTTTGTTATTATTGTAACAGGTAGTAGACTTGCTATTAACCTACTGTGTACATCTGGTTGTCCGGTATATTTGCAGTTGTAAAAAATCTGCTGTCAAAGGTACAATAACAGAAGAACCAATAGTACTTGATATCAAATGTAATTTGTATCCACAAATATCCAACCATCCCTTTGTATGGCTAAATCCCCCACCACATTGCATCTGCTGTATCAATACCAGCAGAACGTGGTACTACTCCATTAGTCATAGAGAGGATTTATGCCAGACAGAACCTTTAGCCTTGATAAGGATAAGAGTATGTGTCTGTTGAAACAATATATAGATGGATCAACTATTTTATCACAAATAAAAAAAAGTTCACCCATTGCAGTAATTCTCTGTTTTTAATATCTCCTGGAGATATTGTGACAAGACGTCTGCTGTCAAATGTCCTTCTACTATAGGTACTCTGTGGATAGTCCACATATGCCTTCCTTATCTTTCTCTGTTATAGGGTATAGATCCATTGCAATGTATTTGTGCAATGATCTATTGGAATCCAATCTAAACCATATACGAACAACAAAACATCTCAGGATAACACTATAGGAGAATAGACATATGGGGTCTCCCACGTCTTCTTGTTTTATTATTATTATTATGTGGCCAACGAATCAAACAACAATCAAATACAAAATGCTAATTAGAATGGAAGTTGATCTCTTCTTCTCCTGCTGTGTGCTAGTTTGTTGGTCTGTATGGTATTTCACCAAAACATCATATACACCAATAAACTAGCTTTATTCGTTATGAAAATGGAATAATTATGACCCAGCCTCATATAACTATCATATAACCAACGAATTAATTTATTCTGTTGTTTGCAATTCATCTTCAAACAAGTTTTTTCTCACTTTTATTGGAACGTCATAGTATGAGGCTAATGCAATAGCATCAGATGCTCTATAATTACGCAAAATGAGGGTATCCTTTCTGCCTCTAAAATATAAGTTAGCTCGTAATACTGATCCGCTCATATAAATTCTAACTTCCATTAATAAGAGGTCTTGCATTACAGCTATTTCTTCAACTAGATTATAAATAGTGGGAATAGTATTTTTATCTCCTTCTCTAAATCTGAGTATATGTTTTGCAACCTCACCAGAAAATGCATTAATAGGAAATTCCTTTCCTTCTATAGATTTCAAAATTAAAAAACCTTCTAATCCCAAATGATCAGCGTATCCAATATTGCTAATCTCCACTTGAATGTATTCATCATTTGATGAAAAAATGTCGTTCATCTCTAATAGTATTACGATAAACTACGAGATAAATTTTTCATGTATTCATATAATAATAAAATTTAATTTTGGCAGTTTATTTTATTATAGCATTTATAATTATGAGAATAAAAGGAATTTTCTTATGGAATAAAGGATTAAGAATAATACTCTTTAGTATTTCATCATTAATATTCTCTTATATTATTTATTCAAACTTTACAAACCCCTATTTTAATGATATAATTATGTTTACTCCAATATTATTTAATTTATCAATAGGAATACTAATAATAACATTTATTTCATCAATAGCTATTTGTTTCGGATTATGGAATCTTTATGTTTCAAAAGGAATAACAAAAAATAATTTAAGATATTATATTTCCTTACCATTTAAAGAAAGGAAATATACTTTGATAATGATTTTAGCAGGAATTTCTTATGGTATCATTTTTAGTTTTCTTTCTCAGATATTTGTCTTTATTGAGAATGAGACAAATTCTTTTGAAGATAAAAAACTCATTCCATCAATAAAAATAGTTCCATGCTGTAACACGATAGGATATGTACCAATGACATACATCTATTTAGCTGAAAATTTTTTTATTTTTCTAATTCCAATTAATATAGTATTAGTATTCATTGTATCTTTATTAGTTGGGTTTAATACTTCAATAAATATTTTTATGATCAAAAAATTAAAAGAAAATAATAACAATAAACAATCAAAGTTTTTAGGAAGTATAGGTGCAACATGTGGATTATTTATTGGATGTCCCACATGCGCAGGAAGTATAATAGCAGCAATTTTTGGCTTTAGCGCTGGAACTACAACTATATCATTATTGGCATCATTTCAAACTATCTTTATTGTTATAAGTATACCTGCATTATTAAGTGCACCATTTCTAATTGCAAAGACTTTAAAAAATAAAATTAATTAGATTAATTTCCTTAATTTCTTATATAAAAAGAAATTAAAAAGGTTTAATTAAATTTATGATATTAAGATAAGCATAAATTTTCTAGAACTTTTTTTTTAAAAAAAACCCCTAAAAATTTTTGGTTATCAAATTGAATATCAGTTATATAAAATAATAATTATTCTTAATAAATTGAAGGATAAATCCATAGAGAGGGTTTTAAAATCCTTTATTGAGGAAAAATCATTAATCAAATTACTAAAAATACTAGAAGAAGAAAATATGAGAAATGAAAATATAAAAATAGAGAATAGAAAAAGAAAGTTAATATACAAAAATATATCAAATCGCTTTTACAATTAAATTTATTTATTTCTTTATTTAATTTTTCAAATAAAATTCAATTTAAATATATGCAATATCTATTAATTTGTATTTTATTAAAAAGGAGATAGAATAAATGAAATTAGATTTACCACGATTTACTGAAAGATTCGGATCAATAAGTCTTCATGGTGTTCAGCGAGTATTTGAACTTGATTCTGGCTTTGAAAAAGGAAAAAAAGTATCAGAAAATATTACAGGTGTTGGAAATGAAGTCATTTCAGAGATAGAAACTCAGATGGCCATAGTTATTCCAATAAAAAATGAAAGATTAAAGCTGTTAGAAGGTGTTTTAAGTGGAATCCCTCATGATTGTATGACAATAATAGTTTCTAACAGTCCTAGACAACCTGTTGATAGATATAAATTAGAAAAAGAATCACTTCAACAATTTAATCGATTTGCTAACAAAAATGCATTGATTCTTCATCAAAGAGACGAAGGTCTTGCTGAAACATTAAGAGAAGTAGAATATAATGATTTGTTAGGTCCTGATAATTTAGTTAGAAATGGCAAGGCAGAAGGAATGGTAATAGGAATGCTTCTTGCTAAAATGGCTAACAAAGAATACGTTGGTTTTATTGATGGTGATAATTATGTACCGGGTGCCGTCAATGAATATGTAAAAATTTTTGCATCAGGAATTGCCATGTCTGATACCCCTTATAAAATGATAAGAGTTTCTTGGATTTATAAACCAAAAATCTCTGAAAGTGGAATTTACTTTTCAAAATGGGGAAGGGTTTCAGAAATTACTAATCACTACTTAAACTCACTTATTTCATATTATACAGGATTTGAAACAGAAGTTATGAGAACTGGCAATTCTGGCGAACATTGTATGTCCCTGAAACTTGCCGAACTTCTTAATTTTTCTTCAGGATTCTCGGTAGAAACCTATGAAATTGTGAATTTACTTGAACAGTTTGGTGGAATATTACCTACAGAAAATCAGGATGCAATGGATAAAGGAGTAGAGGTTATGCAAGTTGAAACCAGAAATCCACATTTTCATGAGGATAAAGGAGAATCACACTTGAAAGAGATGATTAATGGTTCTTTAGGATGTATATACCATAGTAAAATATGTCATCCAAAATTACAAGAAAAAATACTTGAAGAATTAAAAAATAAATCAACAATAGCGCAAAATGAAGTTCCTCCGATTTTAGAAAAAATAAATCCATTTAAGAAAGTAGATATAAAAGCATTTGATAAAAAATTACACGAGAAAGCAATTAGTTTGATACATTGGAATTAATTTATTTTTATTTACCAATTATTAAACTAACGAAATCTTAATATAATTCTGAAAAAAAGAATGATGTAGATTTTCTATATTATTCTTTGTCAATAAATTCATCAGGGCTGGGAGGCTCTGGATTAAGCCCTTTTCTTTTGCGAACGTCAGCAATTAGTGTTTTTATAACAGACTGAGGAACAGCCTGCCAACTTTTAAAATAGGTACTCCACATTGCTTTACCCGCCGTTCCACCACGCATAATCTCGGATAGATCAAAAGTTTCAGAAGCAGGGACTTCACCTTGCATAATAGCTATAATACCTTTTTGGTCAACGTTTAATAATTTACCTCTTTTTCCAGAAAGAATTCCTGCTACTGTACCTATTTGTTCTTGTGGACATTTTACTTCTATTCCCAATATAGGTTCCAAGAGTACTGGATTTGCTATTAACATAGAACCTAACATTGCTCTTCTGGTGGCTGGCATCAATTGTGCTAATCCTCTGTGAGCTGGATCCTCATGAGGAACAAAATGATGAAGAACAAATTTAACTCCTCTTAAAGTCTCATGTGCTAATGCTCCTGAATAGATTACATCCTCAAATCCTGATTTTATAGAGTCCATTGATTCTTGAATAAATTGAACACCTTTAGTCTCATCAATTAACATGTTACCTGATGAGTCAATAGCGCTAACATTCCTAGCCTCATCCGCATTCCATCCTTTCTCTCTGAGAATTTTAGCTAATTCCTTTTTATCCATATCTTCCTTTATTCGTCCTACTTTAATCATGTCAATAATTTCTTCACTAAGTGGTTCTACTCTCATGAATATTTTGTTATGTCTATTTGGCGATTTACTCATTATAGGTCCTCCTTTAGAACGAACTGTTTCTCTATAATTGATCAAAGGTTGAGAAGTAGTTATGACTAAACCTGCTTCTTGTAATAGAGATGTAGCTATTTCAAGATGTAATACACCCATTCCAGCCATTAATGTTTCTCCTGTTTCTTCATTTATTTTGACAATAAGGTTTGGATCTTCTACTGTTATTTTGCGAAGAGCTTCTACGAGTTTTGGAAGATCTTTTGGATGTTTTGTTTCTACAGCTATAGTTACTACAGGCTCAGAGACATATTTTATTGATTCAAAAGCAATATTATTTTTTATACTAGAAATTGTTTCACCTGCAACTGCATAATCTAAACCCAAAAGGGCAGGAATATTTCCTGCGGGTAAAACACTAACAAGCTCCCTAGTATTTCCCATATAGATATTTACAGATTGAACTTTTCCTGGTCTTTTGGCATCAATTAGATAAACTTCATCTCCATCTTTAATAGTACCCGGAAAATAATCGTCCTGTAGCTATTCTACCGGCCTGTGGATCTACATTGATTGTAGTCACCATCATTACGACAGGTCCTTTTTCATCACAATTTACCAATGCTTTTCCGATATCAGAATTAAGATCGCCTGGCCATATCTTGGGGATTCTATATTTTTGTGCAACATGAGGTGGAGGATGATGTTGAACGACCATACCTAGAATGGCTTCATGAAGAGGTGCTTTCTCAGAAAGAGCTTTGATCTTAGATGGATCATCAGAAGTATATGCATCATATACATCTTTGAAACTAAACCCTTTTTTCTGAGCTACTTTATAATTAAATCCCCATCTATCTTTAGCAGATCCAAAGGCTACATTATTAGCTTGTATACTTACTTTCCATTTTTCTTTTAACTCTGGTTCTGCATAAATATCTACTAATTTATTGAATTCTGCTATAATATTAGATAACCATTTTTGCATTGCAGGAGGATCGAGACGTAATTCTTTTACCAAACGATCTATTTTATTTATATACAGAACAGGTCTAACTCTTTCTTCTAGCGCTTGTCTTGTTACAGTTTCAGTTTGTGTCATAATACCTTCAACGGAATCAGAAACAACTACAACTCCATCAATAGCACGCAATGCTCTTGTAACTCTACCAGTAAAATCAATGTGTCCTGGTGTATCAATCATATTTATAACATATTCTTTACCTTCATGTTCATAAAATAGTGTTACATTAGCCCCTCTGATAGTCATCTGTCTATTTTGTTCAAGTTTCATTGAATCTAGAGCTAGTGCTTGTCCTGCTACAGAAGGAGAAATGATCCCCGATGCTGCTAAAAGACTATCACTCATAGTAGTTTTACCATGATCTACATGAGCAATAACACCAAAATTACGAATTTGGTCTTTATTATCAATAATTCTAATTATATCTTGGGTTGATTTGAATTTAGGCATATAGACAAATCAAAAAAAAATTAAGAGGGTTATTAAACTTTCCTTGACATGATAGTTTGTAGCATAATTTTTATCATTTTCTTCCAATTATTCTAACACATGCCAGCAAACAAATCATGGCATGATTATAATGAATCTTTGATAGAACGTGGGACGTGTTCTAATAGATTTAGATTTCATCAGATCATCCAACAACGAAGAAATCAAGAATATGAATAAAGACAAAGTGGGAGCACCATTCCAGTATTCTGATAATTACATACAGTTTTTAGCATTCCTAAAGATTGGTTTCAAGATTCCATACCGTACTGTGCAGGGAATAGTACGTGTGGATTATCGGACTACGTAAGAAGAATTGAAGAGATACACTTTACACATATCACAGGAGACGAATCATCAAAATAAAACCATCTGTTGGTGGGAATCTAGATTTTCAAGATGATCCTATAACACTTATTGTTGATGCATCAGGTTTGACAATTTCAAAGAAAGGTGATTACATATAGAAGACAAATGGAAACGTGAAAAGAAAAAGGAGTTTGTAAAACTACATATATCTGTAGACGAAAAGTCAAAGAAAGTAGAGTATCATTTAGGATAACTAAAGAAGGAAATGTACATGACACAAAAAAGTTTGGACCTCTAGTACAGAGGAAGCAGTAGCAGTAAATATGATATAGACAAAGTGTACGGAGACAAAGCATATGATAACAGAGAAATAACTTTAACATACTTGACAACAAGATTAATGCAGAACCGGCAATAAAGATTAGAAAAAATGCGTCAGTCAGATCAAAAAGGTTGTCCATTAAGAAGAGAAGAGATGAGGTCCTACTTATCAGGAAATTGGGATATGATGTGGATGGAAGAAGGATTTGAAAGATGCAGGTAGAAGAGATGGATATAGCTGAAATAGTATTTTCTGCAATCAAAAGAGTATTTGGAGAGGATCTCTTATCAAAGAAGTTTAGTGCACAGAAAATTGAGGCTGGTCTAAAGATTATGCTTTACAATAAATACATGGCATTGTAAACACAAACAAAAACCAGATCAAACTGGGGCATAAAAGTAAACAATGGTGAATTAAGTTACAGACTATAATAATTGAACATACATATATTACGCCATTTAATTAAAAATGGTTCATGGATATTAGTGACAAGTCAAGAAAATCAATGGAAAGTCTTGGCTTGACAAGCTATGAAATTAAAGTCTATTTATCATTATTAGAGCATGGCTCTATGACAGCATCAGATATTAGTAAAACTTCTGGTGTTCCCTACTCAAAAATTTATGAAGTACTAAATAGTTTGGAAAATAAAGTCTGGCTTGAATCAGATAGCTCGAGGCCACAAAAATTTTTTCCTAAATCTCCTTCTACTGCATTAGAGGCAATAAGACTTCAAAAAGAAAATGAGATTAAAAGTAACGAGGAAATAATTAAAAATGAATTAATGCCTATTTATGAAAAAAGTGGCATAAAAGAAAAGCCAGAAATATGGGTAGTAAGAGGGCTTTATAATATTGCAAGAAAAGTAAGTGAGATCGTTCAGAATAGTCAGCGAGAATTATTAATAGCACTACCACAAATAGCACAAGAAATAGCTAAGCCATTACAACCTATGCTACGAACTTTACATGATAAAGGTATAAGAATTGTAGTTCTTGTTTCTGAAGGAACAAATACAGAGATCATAAAAGCTATTTCAAGAATTGCAGATGTAAGAATTAAAGATAATATGTTTGGTGGAGGAGTTATTGGAGATGGAATCCAAGTTTTAATTTTATTAGGAGAGGAGGGAAATCGAAATGGTAGCTCTGAACCCATTGCAATCTGGGCTGAACATCCAGGATTAGCAGTATATGCAAAAGATTATTTTAACTACTTATGGAATGACGCCAGAAATAATCAGTGACATTTAATAAAAATAATTTTATTATTTCAAATTTTTTAAAATACAATAAATCAGATAACTTTTTATTTTTATACAATTCACTGCATTGTGGCAAACAATGACGAAACTAGCCCTACTGAACTTAAATATGAAGAAGATCTTGAGTTTAGAGTTTGTCATGCAAATTTTATTTTATTTAGTTTATTTTTTACTATAAACTAAATAAATAATTTTTTAAAATAATTATTATTAATTACGTTTTCCATTAATAAATTGAATAAATTTTTCTTTTGCTTGTGTATATGGCATTTGGATTGGAGGATGTTTAAAACAATATGCAGAAACACTTTCTAACACTCCAGATAATCCTCTATCTAGTCCTATTTTGGTAGCTCGTATTGCATCAATCATAATTCCTCCACTATTGTATGCATCAGCTACACGGAGTTTCAAGTCCAGTTCTATTGGAATATGTCCAAATTTCTTACCACGAATATTAATATAACATACTTTATCATTTTTTAATGATTCTACAAAATCTGAAGGACCTATTCTCATAGGAATAGAATATGGTGACATAGCTTGAATTGCACTAGTTTTACTTATTCTTTTATCCTCTAATCGGTCATTGTCTAACATATTATAAAAGTCCATGTCACCACCTATATTCAACTGATACGTATCATCTACTTTAACACCTCTATCAATAAATAATTTCAATAAAGTTTTATGTACAACTGTGGCTCCAACTTGGCTCATTATATCATCACCAGCACATAGAAGATTTTTCTCTTTAAACAACTGTTGCCATTTAGCCTCAGATGCAATAAAAACTGGAATTGCATTGATAAATGAAACTCCAGCTGCCAAACACTGTTCTGCATAGAATTGTGTTGCTGCTCTGCTTCCTACAGGCAAATAATTTACAAGAACATCTGCTTTAGAGTCTTTCAATATTTCAGATATATTGGATGTCTGGTTATTTGATAAGGTAATTTTTTCTGCAAGGTGTTTACCTACTCCATCTAAAACTTTTCCTTTATTTACTTTAACACCTAAATTAGTAACATCACAAATTTTTATAGCATTATTTGGTGGAGAAAAAATTGCTTCTGACAGATCAAGACCAACTTTTGAATCTGAAACATCAAAAGCTGCTACAAATTCAATATCATTTGGCGTATAACCAGCTAAATCATATGCAGTTAAACCTATAGAATTCTTTTCATTTATTGATTTGTAATAATGTATTCCC
Organism: uncultured Nitrososphaerales archaeon; assembly: GCA_963840085.1. Taxonomy (GTDB): domain Archaea; phylum Thermoproteota; class Nitrososphaeria; order Nitrososphaerales; family Nitrososphaeraceae; genus TH1177. The sequence continues at coordinate 136,410 of CAWIYT010000123.1, read as the reverse complement.
TGAACTAGAGCTGAAGTACAATTGCCCACCCCAGCAATCGCTACTCGAATTTTTTTTGTCATTCTTTCCTTAAATTTACTTATTTCTTAATTTATATGTGTTTAAGATAAAAGTAAATTAATTTCATTCTGGAAATGAATTAAAATTAAATATTAATACTGAAATAGTATCATTTTCAAAAAATTCTTTCGAAATGTAAGACTGAGGAAAATAAGTTTTATTTTCATTGTTATTTTTTGTTAGTTGTAATCCAAAACTTGATGCAATTTTTATCAATTCTTTTTCTTTATTACTATTTTTAGGTATATTAGTAAGTATTTGAAAGGTACCATTTGATTTAAGTACTATTGATGCTCCTTTAAATAATAATGATAGTTCTTCATCTTGTCCATTATGATTTTCAAAACTAGAAAAATTATGAAAGATTAATAAAATATTATTAATAGACCTACTATGAAGATTAGGTAATAGCTTTTTTGCATCGCCCCAAAAAGAAGATGCATTTTGTTGTTTTAAATTGGCTAATTTATCTTTAATATTTAATATAGCATCTTCATCGGTACCTATACCTATAAAATACTCATCGGTATAATCTGTTGCGACATGATACAAAAGATTTCCTGTTCTTACACCAATGTACAAATTAATTTTTGAGTATAATCTTTGAGCATTTTCTATTGTTCTATTTATTTGCGTTGATGGAATTCCCTCATGATAAAATTGATAAACCAAATTCCATCTTTGCTTGAAAACTTCAGGAAAATTACGATTATTCAACAATTCTTGAAATAACTTAATTTTCTTAATTTCAGAAAAAAATTGATCAGTTCTAGAAATAGCCTCAAATCTTGGAAGCATTAATTCTTCATATAGGCTTATTACTCTATACCAAGCATTTATAGGATCAGAACTCATATATGTTACAGATTGATCTGCCAAAGATAAAATCTCAGCTAATAACATATATTTCTCAGATAATCCCGTTAAACTAAAAATTTTGTTAATTAGATCATGATAGTTTTTTTGAGAATGAGGTTTTTTTGAAAATGGATAATCAGTTCTCCATATCAATGCTTCAATTATCAGACTTTGTAATGGTTTACTACATCTAACATATTCAGGATGAGTAGTAACATAATCTACAGGTGGTAATAAATGATATTGATAGTAACGGAAATAATTTTTGAATTCTATTTCATTCATACTAAAATAAGCATCGATTATTCTAATTTTCAGAAGTTCTCTAATCGTATCTTCAACTTTTGGTCCTTCAAAGCGATTTAAACCTATACTGGTTTTATAATTATATTGAGAAGGATCATAATCATGTAGTAAGCTTGCTACCAATAAATACTCATAGTCTTGTCTTGAAAAATCATATCCATGTAATTCTATAGGTAACATCTGTAAGCTGACATATGCTACTTCAAGACTATGATGAAAGTTATGATATCTATGAGAACCATCACCTAACCCTAATTTTTCATATTCATTTGTAAGAAATTTCAAAAGAATATTAATTTTTTCTATACTTTTGGAATGGATATTCTTAATTCTCGCAAGAACTAACAAAGATTCAATTAATTCATCATTACTTAAATAAGCCAAATTTATATTAGTTTCTTCTATAATATGTTTTTTTTCTATAGGTACATATTTAACAGTTTTAGTATAAATTTCCTTGTAAATAATTTGAATTGGTAGACTTTTTATTAGATAAATTGGTAAGGAAGTGAACTTCCACGAATACTTAATTCGTTGTTTTTCATGTTCTACAATATCATTAGAGGCAAGGACAAGCTGTTTATTAATAGCATTCATTAATAACCCAAATTCAGAATCATTCATATTCAGTTCACTTATCGAAAAGTTACTGGGTTCAGTATTCATTACTAACCATTGCGGAACACAAACAATATAACGATATTTCCTTCTCAATTTATTATCATTTTTCAAATTTTCTCGTGAAGTTGTTGCAACATTTCTTTTTCCAGAAAAAAAAGGAAGATCATTGTCTTTAACAACTTTAAGAATTATTTCTTTATCTTTAATTTGTAATCTAAGCAAAATATGCCAGTATTTTCCTTTATCTAGCCAATCAGGAACTGCAGTTTCTCTATCCCAAAAATCAGTTGGTCCTAATGGAACATAACCTTCTTCATATTTTTTCGTTTTATGGTTAAAAGTGGAATAGTTATGATCTCCAATATTGGGATCTATTTTTTTACAAAGATCTCTCAGCTAACAAAACATTATCTCTGGTTCTTGTGAATTCTCTATATGCCATTACACCCCAAATACTTCCCAAAGAACTAAGAATTGTAAATATTATATCTAAATTATCTATTGGGGTATCAGTAAAATAATGTGGAGCTAAAGGAATTCCGAACCATCCAGTTGATAATATCCCTATAAGAGCAAGTGTGACAAATAATGAACGAACAAGATCGTAATAATATAGGCTAAATGATTTTTTATAATTTCCTGAGAGATTATGAGTCTTAAAAGGCGTGATAATCTTTAAGAAATAAAATAATTTCATATTAATCTGTTTCCAATTGATAGATATTCTTTATTTGTACTGTTATAATATATAGGATTTTGCCAAAAATATAAAAATTTATAAAATTGTAAAATTAATTGATATTAATAAATATATTATATAATAGCTATATGAATATTAATATAAACTATAAAAATTTTATTCTAGGTTATAAAAAGGTTCACATCTTTTTCATTCAAATTAAAAGTTAAGTTTTTTATTTTACTTTTATAAAAAATTAATTTACGTCCTTTAGCATTAATAGTAATTTTATCTATTGATATTACACCTAGATCTTCTAATTTCTTTATTCTTTTATAAATTGAACTTAATGGTAGAGATATTTCTTCATGTATTTGATAAACTGTTTTAGATTGTTCTATAACTGATAAAATAATTTTATATGTATCATTTTCAAGGATACTATTTAAAAAGGAAATAGTGTTTTTTTTATCAATATTCCAACTATTCTTGATTTCAGTTAAGCTATACATATTAGGCAAACCTAATTAGGATAGCCTAACTTATAAATGTTAAGCTAACCTAATAAACAAATAAATAAAAATCATTTTTTAAATTCTGACATAGATTTTCTAGAAGATTCAATAAGTTTCTTTCTTCGTGGCTGAATAATAAGAATATATGCAGAACCTACTAAATATACCGATAACAGAATTATTTGAGCTATAACCGTTTCAAGAGTAGGATGAATACCAGTCATAGCTGCCAGGTTTACATCTAACCGTGGAATTATTCCCAATAAATGAGTAGTTGATATATAGCCAACTTCTTGGAACTCACGAATAGCATTTCCCAAGAAGATTATTGACATATAGGCACCTACCCCCATGGTAAGTCCAAATAGAACTCTCAATGGTAATTTCTTTCCCAATTTTCTAACTAAAACTGCTACTCCTATTATTACCGCAAGACCCAGAACCATTCCAAGAATAACGAAAAGTTCCATATACTTAGCATAAGATAGCATTGCTTGATAAAACAAAACAGTTTCGAAGCCTTCTCTATATACTGTAAAAAATGATAGCAAGACAAATACCATCACACTACCAGTTGTAGTGGCTTTCCAAACCTTTGATTTAACAAATTCTATCCATTTCTTTGTCTCTATTTTGTTAAGGACCCAAAAACTAACCCAGAATAATACAGCAACTGCAGCTATTCCAGCTATAGCTTCGATAATTTCTCTATTTGCACCAGAAAGTTCTATGAAGAATTGTGCAATGGACCATGTAAGAGCTGTTGCACCAGCAGCCAGAATTATACCATAATACACATGTTTTTTGAATCGCTCATTCCTTGAAGCTTCCAAATATGTAATTATTGCTCCTATAATTAATGCAGACTCTAATCCTTCACGAAATATAATAGAAAATGACGATGAAAAGGCAATACTTGGTGCTATTAAACCAATTCCTGAAACTAACCTTTCAGAGTCATCCAGTCCTTTTTGAAGTTCACCAATTTTTTTTACAATATTTTCATAGTCTGATCGTTGTTCTATCAAATTTTGTAGTTCAGCAAATTTAATTTCCATATCTAATGTAAAATCTGGATCGATTGGTCTAAGTGGTAGTTCTATATTTTCATAACTATCCAAATAAGCAGAACGTGATAGTAGTAATGCCTCATCATTTTTATTTTCTTTGTATAAATCCAATACCTTTTGAAGATTTAGTCTAATTTGATCTATATCATTTCTAACACCTTGTTTTTGAGGATCAGTGGATTCACCCATCTCTTTACGGTCTCCTTGAAAGGATCCAAAACCTTTACTAAGTTCTTCAATATCAGCAAGGTTATTTTCTGGAGAAATTAATTTTGTTGAATTACTATTGTAATTACTATTTACTACCAATGATGGGTCATTTTCTAAAATTAATTTAGCATTATCTAATTTAGTTTTTATTTGAGTAATAAATGGTTCAATAGTTTCTAATTTCTCATTATTTTTAATAAGTTTTCGGAGATCTTCTCTCATGTCAATTTCTATATCAACCATCAGATTTGGATCATTTTTTTCTATAGGAGCTTCAAGATATTCATAATTATCCAAATACGCGGATATGGCATACTTATCAGCTTGTCTATAATCATTGTTTTCTCTTATTTCAACAACCACATTATTTAATAATGTATAAATATTTGAAAAGTAATTTTGATATTCATCTGGAAGACTTGGTAAATTATTGGTATTTAATAATTCTGTCAAATAGCTTTGAAGAGAGGTAATAGATGAAGACAAATCTTTAAAATTGTTTTGATTCCAATTTTGTTCTACTTTCGAATACATTGAAATTATTTGGTTCTTTTCACTACCTTCAAATTTATCAGATGTAATTTGATTGATTTGATATTTTGATCTTTCTAATATTCCTTTTATATTATCATATGCGAGATTTTTTTGTTCTTTATTATCAGTTGAATTAGAAATACTTATAAAATTAGAAGCATCTTGTAATAACTGGATTGAGCTTTGAATTAGAAAATTCTTATCGCTAAGAGTATTATTTCCTACTATTTTACTATCTAGTAAATAATTTGTATTTCTTATTTCATCTATTGTTTGTTTAATTTCCTCTATAGGTTTAGTTTTAACATCCTTTAGAAAAATAGGCAAATCAGTTAAAAGTTTCTCTAATTTAGAAGATAATTCTGGAGCAACTGCTTGCAAATCAGATTTTATATTAGGAAAAATATTTACATGAGGAATATAAGCATGGGAAAATGCGTCATCTAGATTATTGGATTCTATATTTTTTTCACTAAGATCCAATTGAGAATTTATTCTTTCAAGATTAATATATATAATAAATTTTTTTTTGATATCTATTTGAGAAATTAGATCGTCAGTTACAGAATCACTTTGTGAATATCCATTATTGAGTAATGTAAGTGTAAGTAAAAAAAATACTATCAAAGAAAATATATAAAATAATTTGAATGAATTTATTTTTGAATTTATTTTATTTGTCATTTTGAATTTTTCCTCATCTAATGCAGTATATATTAGGTTTACCTAACTATTTGGCTATATTTAAATATTACAACAATTTTAACAATAGAACTTGTTAGTTAAAAAATAAACACAAACAAAAACTATTATTATAGAATAAAAAAAGTAAATTGCATTCTAGTTTAAATACTATATTTAATATAACAAAAAAAATTTCTGCTAATTTAATGCAATATATATAATATTACTGTTTAAATAATTTTTCTGCCATGTCTAAATTAGATCTTATATTATTATGTAATGTAGTAATTTCATCTAAAGGCTTTTTATCTTCAATAGCCCTCGCAAAATCTTCTCTTATCATTACTTCTGTTTTTTCCATTAGATCTTTATCAAGATCTTTTAAAGAATCTTCAATATACTCATAATTGTCAATATAGGCAATATCTACCAATTCAGATGCGCCAGTATAATTTCCTGTATTTAATTCTGTTATTGATTTATCTAGCAAATTTCTAATATTAGATAAAATGGTTAAGGGATCATTCTTTTCATTTTCCTCTTGGGCCCTAATATCATATGAGGGGAATAACAAAACTACCATTAAAATTCCTGAACTAATAGTATAGGCTATTTGTCTTGAATTTATCATTTTCATTTTTTAATTGAAAACTTAATTATATATACCATTATTTATTTCTCATTCTTGAAAATAATATTTGTTATATCTATCGTAATATTAAATTAATTGAAATTAAATAATTCTAGGATATTAAAAATAAAAAAACGTTAAACAATAGAAAATTACTCAATTTAATAATATATCTAAAACTCATAATCCTTATCTCTTATTTTATAAAATAAATTATAATTAGTTTCATGTATTAATATAACTAATTTTTCAATAGTCTATTGAAGAAAGTATTTGAAATTAATTTTAAATTATTATTAAATTTTTGTGAGTATAAGGGACCCAACAGCCACATAGAATTTAATATTCTTCTTGCAGTAGTATTATAACAATCCAACCTATACTATAAAGAATTTGTTTTTTAGTATTATTATTACTGTTTGATATTTATCTACCTTAAACATATGAAAAGACAAGTTTTTAGAATTTATAACAGTAAAAAATTTTGATAAAAGTAACAAGAGAACTAATAATATTAATAAATTTTGAATAAATTTATTTACTAATATTTAGAAATTCATTAATGACAATTTAATTTCTTAAATTAATATTTTTTATATATGTAAAACTTTAATGAAACTATTCTTAAAATAGAACTCTATCACTGGGGATTTCATAATTTAAATAACTTCTGCACCGTTAAAATCTTTAATATAATCATTATTTTTATCATCAAAGAATCTCAGAGTATAGTTATTAGGTTGCATACTATCGGCGATAATATAGTCATTGAATCAACCTGTCTTATTTGAATAGAAATATCCATAAGTATCTATTACTTCTGTAGAATTAATGAATTCCCAATATATGTTACCGTTACTATTATAACCATTAACGGTAAAATTGATTCTATGATCCTTAAATTTGCCACATTCTGGTAATATTTTGCAATAGGAGAAATAGAATAAGTCAAAGTGACTTCTACATATAATAGAAAATGATATAATAAAAGTTAAACAGACTATTAGAAATTTTATAATGCAGTCTTTTTAACATAAAAGAAACTTATTATAAAATAAAAATTAAAAATTTTTTTTATTGTACTATTTTTTCTATTTCATTTAATTTAGTATTTATGTTATTTACCATTTTTTGTATATCTTCTATATTGGCTTTTCCTTGTATAAGATGACGTAGTTGTTCTCTCAAAAGAACTTCAGTATCCTTCATAAGTGATTCATCATGTTTTGCTATTTCGCTTTCTAAAAATTCAAAGTTATCTAGATATGCTTCTATTACTAAAGTTTCAGCATTTTCATAATCGCCATTCTTCTTTATCTTTTCAATAGATTGATCTAATAGACTACGAATATTATTAATTAATTCTGATGATTGTGTATCTGTTGAAATAAGAATTGCAAGATCCTTTGCTTGTACATTTAGTATATTTGGTATAGTATTTGCTATATTATTGATTATTGTCGAGATTTGTTTTATATTTTCTTTATTATTAATAGATGTATTTAATTTCTATAGAAGTCTTTGCCATAATATTCTTAATTATGAAAAGAAATATGACTATAATAACAAGAAAAGATTATTTTTGTATTTTCCTTTCCAGATTTTATCGTTTGTCATTCAAATTTTTGTGGCTTCACATAATGTATTATCAGCTACTACTTATAAGAGGATAAAAATTCACTACATTAAATGCAGATAAAATTTTTTTTATTTTCAAAATTTGCTATAGTTCTGTATAAGTATGTTCCTCATACAATACTACATTTTAAAAACTTTTTGCTACATATTTTATTATTAAAGTTATTATTTGCTATCAAAAGTCATAATAATAATGATATTGATGACCAATTGTAAATGGTAAATATTAAAAAGAAAATTTGAAATAGGATCAAAGCAGAGTATAAGGTCAATTATTAATTTTATTATTGAGTTAGAATCTATTGATGAATATCTTATGTAAGAGTTTAATAAATACTTTCAATAATTGATTATTTAGAATATTTTTGATTCTTAAATATAGATAATAAGTATAGTTTTGTTTATTTGCTCAATACTTATAAATTGTTAATAATATTATACAGTTCTATCAGTGAAAGAGTTATGAAATAGGATTCAGAATTTAGATGCCAAATCTAGATTATAATATTCTTTTAAATAATGAGATTTAACTTGATAAAGAAACAATAATAACATTCGAATTTAGAAAAAAGTTATAAATATTAATTTCCAATAAAATTTCAGATGGATGAGAATCATAAAAATCCCATACCAATTACAATAGATCCAAATGACGTTTACAAATTGCTAATCAGAATACCCAACGGAAAAGTAACAACTTATGGAGATATTGCAAAACAGTTAGGAAATAAAAAACTTGCTAGATCTATTGGTAAAATCTTACATAATAACCCTAATCCAATTATTGTTCCCTGTCATAAAGTAGTATTTTCAAATGGAAAAATTGGAGGATATGCATACGGATTAAAAATGAAAAAAAATCTTTTAAAGAAAGAAGGAGTTATAATTTTAAAAGATGGTACAATTGAAAATTTTCAGAAGATTAGAGTTGAATACTAAAAGGTAACTTACATTAATATAATAATATCTAACATATTTACAATTTTTAACAGGTACCAATTTTTTAATTTATAATTTAAATAAAAGGAAAATATAATAATGTTTCTTATAGAAGAGCACATAGATGAAAATTAAAAAATTTCGGGCTGCTATTGTTCAAATGAAATCTTCAATTAACAAACAAGATAATCTAATAGAGTCAATAAAATATATAAAAGAAGCAGCTGATAGACAAGCTGATTATATTTTTTTCCCGGAATTTCAGATGGCATTTTCGCCCAATACCCAAACAGTAGATGAACTTTATGCTATCGCAGAAACATTACCTAATAGTAAATTCATAAAGAGATTATGTCAATATTCAAAGAAATACAATATAGGAATCGTTGGTACATTTTTTGAAAAAAATAATCAGAAAACAGATAAAAGAGTTTTTGATACAGCTTTTAGTACTGACAAAAATGGAAGAATCGTTTCAGTTTATAGAAAATTACATTTGTATGATGCCTTTGGTTTTAAAGAATCTTCTAAATTTTGTAGAGGAGATAAAATTCCAAAGCCAATTTTAACTACAATAGGTAAAATAGGTTTAATGATTTGCTATGATATAAGATTTCCAGAATTATCTAGAATACTTGCCGTTAATGGCTCAGATATAATAGTAATCCCATCAGGATGGGTACATGGTATAATGAAGGAAGAACATTGGATTACCATGCTTAAAGCAAGAGCAATTGAAAATGGTATTTATGTAATAGCACCAAATCAGGTTGGAAATATATTTTGTGGGAGAAGTATGATAATAGATCCCTTGGGCTCTATTCTTACTGATTTAGGAGATAAAATTGGAATTGAAATTGTAGATATTCAAAGAGAGAGAATAGATGAAGTAAGGAAGACATTACCTTTATTAAAAAATCGACGGATCGATATTTATGATCTTAATGTTTTAAATTAATTTTTTGCTGGACAATTAACATTTATACAAAAATTTTTACCATACCTCTTAGTGGGATAAAATACATTTATTATTGGCCAATTACATTCTGTGCAAATTTTATTTGTATTTTTTATCAAACCTTGCTGTGGAATTGGGGCAGTAGCAGTACATCCATTGGAGAAATAATTAGAGCACGAAATAAATCTTTTTTTAGTTTTTTTAGATCTTATAATTTGAAAATTCCCTCTTTTACAAATAGGACAAGAATCTATCAATAATAGATCCTTCTTTTTTACTAGTTGATGTTCAATATTTGTAATATGATCTAATTTTTGAATATTATGCATAGACTCGATTAACTCACAAATTATATCATTTAATATACTTATTCTATCTGTAATTCCCATTTCAATATCTGCCAAATATCGTTCTAAAGTCCTAGTTAATTCAGTAGAAATTATCTTTGGAAGGTTTTTTTCCATAAAATCTATTAAATATATTCCTAGATCAGACGATCTCATAACATTAGTTCCTGACTCTATAGACACGTAATTTCTCTTTATTAATATTTCTATAATATTTCCTCTCGTAGATTTTGTGCCTATTTCTTCTTGTTCCATTTTAGATAATAAAGATGAATAATTGAAATAACTAGGAGGTTCTGTAAATTTTGATTCCTTAATAATATCAATATTAACTAATCTATCACCTATTTTAATATTTGAATAGTCTATATGGTTTTTATTATAATAATAAAATGGATTGTAAAATTCAAGCCATCCCTTTGAAACTATATTTTTTCCTTCTAGATAAAATGAAAATATATTATCAACTAAAATATTTATATTAATTTTATTAAAAACTGCAGATTCACCAAATGTTGCAAAAAATCTTTTAACTATGAGATCATAGACTTTTGATTCTGCAGAATTTAGATTCATAGGTTTTAATCCTGTCGGATAAATAGCTGGATGAGCGGGGTCATTTTTAATACCATTATTTGGATAAAGATCATATTGATCTAATAAAAGAGTAACATGTCTCTTATATGATTCTGAAATCTTGCCCAAATCATTTAATATTTTTCTATAATTAATTGAAGAAGGAAGAATCTGACTGTTAGTTCTTGGATAGGAAATCAAAGCTTTTAGATAAAGACTCTCAGCAATTAAAAGAGTATAGCTTGGAGAATATTTGAATAATCTAAACGATTCTTTTTGAAGATCCCCTATATTAAAAGGATGTAATGGTTTTAGATGTTCAGTATAGGTATTTATACTATTTATAATACCAATTTTACCATTGCATTCATTTATAATATAATCTGCTTCTTTAATTGTGTCTATTCGTTTCTTTTCGAAGGAAAAAATTAAAATTTTATCATCTTTTTTAAAATAACCTTTTATGCTCCAAAAAGGAATTGGTATAAAGTAATTTATTTGCAGATCTCTATCTACTATAAATTTTAGAGTAGGAGTTTGTACTCTTCCGACAGTTAAATAAGAAGACCTATTTTTTATTTTTATAGTACGTGATATAGCCATAGAAAAATTTATTCCATAAATATAATCTAATAAATGCCTAAACATACCAGCATAAGCCATATTTCTATTCGTTTTTTCTAATTGATTAAAAGATTTAGATATATCATCTGAAGTCAAAGTAGATAATTTTGCTCTTTGAGAATCACCATAAGCTTTTTTACATATCAATTCTAAGATATTATATCCGATTAATTCCCCTTCTTGGTCATAATCACATGCATGAATATAATTATCAGCATTCTTAGCAAATTGACTTATTAAATCTATGAGGTTTTTTGAATTTTTATTGTATAGTTTAGATATTGGTGACCAATATAAATCAAAAATAGGAAAGATCTTTCCTCGCTTGTTGGTATCATTTAAACCATATAGATGCCCTTTAGAAGATAGAATTACATATCGTGAGTTATCTTTAGTAAATACATCAAAAACAACATTGTCATGAATTTTTGTTTTTTTAATCTCAGCTGTTCCTAAAGCAATAGCAATCCTATTAGCAACATTTGGTTTTTCACAAATTACAAGAGTATACTTTTTATTTTTTGAATTTAAATTCAAATTATGAATGATACATCTTCATCCATTTTCCTATATTTAATTTTATAATAAAATATTGGTTTTAAATGCAATTGATTAAAGGTATATCTGATATGATTTAATGTAATAGATCAACAGAAAAGATATAAACGATATTTAATGCAATCAGACTATGCGTATAACAGTTTCAGCAATAAAAGCAGATATTGGAGCAATTGGCGGACATACCAGACCTAGTGATGAATTACTTGATGTTGTTAAAAATTTTATTGAGGAAAAGAGTAAGGAACTCATCATAGACCATTATATTGGATATAGTGGAGACGATATTCACATTATCATGACTCACAAATTTGGGAAAGATAATGAAAAAATTCATAAATTAGCATGGGATGCATTTAGTGAAGGAACAAAAACAGCTAAACAACAAGGTTTGTATGGAGCTGGACAAGATTTGTTAAAAGATTCTTTTTCTGGAAATGTTAGAGGAATGGGTCCTGGTGTTGCAGAAATAGAAATGGAAGAAAGACCAAGTGAAGTATTCTGTATTTTTGCTGCTGATAAGACAGAGCCTGGAGCATTTAATTATCCATTTTGGAGAATGTTTGTAGATGCTAGAAGTAATACAGGCCTTTTAATAAATGAAAAATTAGCAGCTGGAGTAACTTTTAAGGTCATGGATGTCATGAGTGGTAATATCGCAGATTTAAAAATGTGGCAAGATAAGCCAGAGTTAGAAGCTGCTTTAATGTATCCAGGAAGATATGTTGTACATTCAGTTTATTCATCTCAAGGAGATCATATTCTTTCCGCATCCACTGATAGATTACACAATATAGCCGGAACATATGTTGGCAAGGATGATCCAATAGCAATAATTAGAACACAAAAGGATTTTCCAGCAACTGAAGAAGTTGGTAGTGCTTTTAATAATCCACATTATGTATCAGGCAATACAAGAGGAAGTCATCATCTGCCATTGATGCCAGTAAAGCTAAATTCACCTGCTAGCATAAATTATGCAATACCTATTGTAGCATGCTTAGTATTTAGTATGCATGAAGGGAAGTTAACTGGTCCTCTTGATGGATTTGGATCAGTCGATTGGGACTTGCAAAGGATGTGGGCATCAGAAAGAGCAATGATTATGAGAAATCAAGGATTCATTCACCCAGCAACTTTAGTACCCGATGAACTAGAATATAACAAAGGATATGAAGCAAGAATGAATAAATTGAATCAAAAATTTACCTCCAATATTAGCAATAAAGAAACAGAAAAACCTTTAAAAGAAAATAAGAAAAAATAATCTTTAATCTTCAAAAGGAATAATAATAATTTGAAAGGACTTATTATAATCAACTGTAAGAATTACCTAGAGATTGCTGGAGAAAAAATCTTTCAACTATCAGAAATTGCACAAGACATTTCAGAGAGATACAAAATAGAAATAATAATAGCACCTCCTCAAAATTCTTTATTTTATTTATCACAATTTATTAAACTTCCTCTCATTTGCCAACATGTAGATGACGAAAAAATAGGACCTACTACAGGCTTTATTATTCCTGAATTAGCAAAATCTTATGGAGCTTCTGGTTCTTTGATAAACCATAGCGAACATAGAATGGAACATGCAAATATCAAAAACGCTGTAGAGCGCTTGAGACATTTAAATATGTTTTCAATAGTTTGTGCATCAACTTCAAGGGAAGTTGGTGAATTATCAAGATTTAATCCAGACATGATTGCTATTGAACCTCCTGAGTTAATAGGCACTGGAAAAGCAGTTAGCAAAGTCAATCCATCAATAATTACTGAATCTGTTAAAGAAGCAAGAACATATTCTAAAAATGTAAAAGTAATTTGCGGCGCAGGAATAGTTGATAAGACTGATATTCAGAGTGCAATAAATTTGGGATCACAAGGAATCCTTCTGGCAAGTGGATTAATAAAGTCAGAATCATGGAAGGATAAACTGATAGAACTTTCTGAAGGTTTTGAATAATAGTAATATTTGTATTTTTTTGCAGTATGTTATAAAGAATAAAAAATTTTTTAAGCACCAACTCTTTTCATTTTTGAGCCACAACGAGGACAGGATACTTGGTTATGTTTAGCTCCACAATTCATACAGTAATAGTTTACAGAACTATTCCCAAACATGGTGGCACTTGATAAACCTAATTTTTTAAACTGTCTCTGTCTTATGTAAAAGCTTAGGAGAAGGAAAACTCCAATTATAATTGGTAATGAGTATGGGAATGGTACTATAAGGGAGATAGCAATACTTATAGCAAGAGATATTCCTAGCCATAGTGCTTGATTTAGTATAAAGTTTTTATTGTTAAAATCACTCATATATTTATTTTATATCCTTATGTTATTTATAAATTATTTAGATAATAGAACACAATTTTGAAGGGATTGCTATATTCATCACATTTAAATATTCGTCATGCACATAAAAGGTTACATCGACCAAACCGAAGGGGAACAATTTACCCATGACCTAGGATATTGAGCAGATATCCTAGGTCATATTGAATTTATAAGAAAATTTTTATTTGTTATTTTGTCAATTTCTTTTCCCATAATATACTGGTATATAACATCTCTGGTACTAATTTTTTAAATGGAACTCCTGAACCGTCATAAAATTTTGTAAACCATTCGTATAAATGAAGCCTAAGAGCCTGAATATAGACTAGTAGTCCTTCTATCATCATTACACCAAAATTGCCTAACATTGCCACTACAATTCCAACTGCAAAGTTACCTGTAGAAAGAAAGGATTCAACTCCGTTAATGACTGTTCCCATTAAAGCAACATGTACAAGTAGCATAATTCCAATTCTGGTATAACTAATTGTATTAGCAAATAATTCTACTAATCTAATTAACATAACTTCAATGACTGTCATAAATAATTCTTCATTTACACTTCCGTGAACTTTCAATTTCCCAAGTTTAACGCCCAAAGGAACTGCAATTATTTGTAATAATATAGTTATCATAAGTATCAAGAATGAAATCTTTGTAACTATTTCAACAGTAACCCAATCACCAGCAATATTGGAAAAGAAGGGAGCAGGATTTTGATTAGTATACATTTCAAGAACTTTGTAGTTAGCCCCTACTGCAGCTAACATAAGAGAAATAACTGCCAGATACATTATTAGAACAGGGAGACGATGAGAAAGTACTTCATATGTCTTGCCTTGTTTTATTCCTTTATATATTGAAAATGCAAAAGCACTGACTAGATGTATAATACCTATATTGATTGAAAAAGTAAGAATAGTAAGTACTGTCTCTTCTGAAAAATCTGCTGCATTTAAGATTCCTATAAATCCTAATGATCTTAAAAATTCACCACCTGGAACTTCAAGAATATGAAATCCAAAAGCCTCTCCCACTATCAAGCCTGCAAATACTGCAGCTATTCCTGAAGCTAGAATCAAAGTACCCCATTTTTTTAAATTTCCCGTTCCACGAATTCTAAATGTCGCTCCAAGCAGAGCTAATAATGCACCTTGTCCTGCATCGGCAAACATCAACCCGTAAAATATAGGAAATATGAATGCAATCATTAAAGTTGGATCCACTTCATTGGATTTAGGTTGACCTTGGGTAAGTGTTATTGGTTCAAAAGCTCTAAAATAAGGACCATTGGCAAATAAAGTAGGTTCTTGATTTTCTTTTGATTGTTGAGCCTCATAATCATGACCCTCTTCTTCTCCTTCTTTTTGATGAAAAACATCATGTATTTTATGCTCAAATATGGTTATCCATCTTTCATGTAGTTTCCTAAAACTATCAGCCATAACAGTTGGAATATATCCTTGAATAATTGCAAAATTCTTTAACCCTGCAGGTTTTCTAAACGTTTCTAAAATCTCACGTACAATTTGTGAAGATTCTCTCAAATAAAGAATTTTTGAAGTATTTTGTTTGCTTAGTTTCAATATAGCAGAATCAATTTCTTTTTTCTTTGTAGTTAATTCCTTTATGCTTGTAGTCAAATGTTTAAATGCTTCATTTGGATTTTGAGAAAAAGTATTAGGTATAGTAATTTGTGAGATGTCAAAACTACGTATTGCTTTTCCTATTTTATCAGCATCGTCATTATTACCAAAGATAAATAATGCAGAATTAGTATCATTTAGTTTCAATGTAAAAAGAGAGGCATTTGAAATAGAACGTTGAATCTCAGGTAAATCTTTAGTTTTAGTAATAAACATATTTTGATATAATAGTTTACTATTGGTAAGTTTGGATAAATCAATTTTTAAGCTTGAAACTACACTTAGAGTATCTTTTAATGTTTTATATTCATCAAGTTGTCTATTTATAGAATCCCGTTCATCAATAATTTTTGAAGTTTCCGTTATCAGAGTCTTTGATTCATCTTCTAGTTTAGTTATTAACTGTTCAATTTCTGAGATTTGTAATTCTTTTTTATTCTTTGGTGTACCTTTAATAAGAGCATCCATAATTCCTATTTCTGTTTTAATCTCTAATTCACGTACGACTTCATCAATGCTTTGAAATTGTTTTTGTGAACGTAAATGTAGTTGATCTAAATGAGGATCGGAATATTCAGAATTAGAACTAATTGGATGAAACCACTCAAACTGTGCCAGTTTACTAGCAACTTTTGATGATTCAGTCCTAGGAAGAATTAAAGTAACCTTAGCAAGCTGCGCTAAGCCCATATTAAGAATTTGGATAACAATACTACTTAAAATCTTATCTATTCAAGTCTAGAATACAGAGATTGAAAGATTATTTTTAGAATTAGAATATCTATTAGCAAAATTAGAAAACACACAAAATTTCCAATTCATTATACTTATCCTTTACAGCTAACATGAAAAGAGTATTTTCATAAATAAGTAACCAATCCTTCACTCCCAGAACTGGTAATTTTCTCATTAAAATCTTATTATCAATCATAGTGCGTAAATATGCAGTTTTAGGGATATCGGTCAAATTAAAAAGTGAATTAGATATATCTATTCCAGGACTACCACCTTGAATATTTACCATGACTGTATTATTTTCTTTATTTCTTACCTTACAAGTAACGTAACTTTGTCCAATTTCAAATTTTTCTAAATTTAGCATTGTCTTTAGAAAAGAATTTTTACTTGGAGGAATTTCAGCTGACAGAGATTGAGAACATGCATCATAATATAAGTTCATAAAAATAAAGTATAATTACAATATTATAATATTTCTAATAAATTTAAATCATATTTTATCAGCTAAATAAATAAAAATCCATATTCCTTACAATATTCTTTTACTTTTTATATTAAAAGTTAATATTCTTATAAATTTTATTTTTTATTTTATTAAAGTAGGAATTATTAGCTTTTTAAAACATAACTTTAAAAAAAAGGTCTTTTCATTAATAGCTGATACTAGGTTGTCGGAGAAAAATGCAAATAGTAAGAAAACTAATTCTCAATTAATAAGGATTGAGGCCATTATAAGAGAAGAAAAAGTACATGATGTTATATTGGCATTAAATAAACGTGGAGTACCTGCAACATTTACTGATTCAAAGGGAATAGGAACAGGAGAGAAATATCAAATAAGATATGGTAGACATGGAGATATTACTACAATGGCTTATTCAAATAGAAGAAACGTCGTGACAATAGTTGGTGAAGATAAAGTAGATGAAATAGTGTCTGTAATAAAAGATTCTGCAGCAATTGATAAAGCAGGCGGAGCTGGAGGAATTATTATAATTTCTAAAGTAGATGAAATTATAACTATATAACATTGTAACATAACATATTCTTTTTATTTTATTATAATTCTAATTAATTGAAAATATATAAAATGTAAAAGAACAAATTTTGAAAGATAATAATTAATTCTATTTTTCTGAATTATAATTTATAAAAATTATTATTATTATTATTCATCATCCTCATTATCACAATATAATATAATTAAAAAAATACAAGAGATTAAAATAAATTAATTAAAATAAGAAATTTCTAATATCCATTTGTATATATTATCAAATATTCAAATAAAAGAAAATACCTAAATTAGAAATAATCCAATACCATTTATTCTAATCGGAGAGTTTTTTATCTAATAGTTCAACAAAGATATTGAATGAATCTTTGGGAATGACAGCTCCACATGCTTTATCATGACCTCCTCCACTTCCTCCTAACTCTGATGCAATATCATTTACAGTTCTTCCTAAATGAACATTACAATCTTTAGATCCTCTAATAGAAATGATAAATATTTCCTTTTCTTCTTTATACTTGTAAACCATTGCAATTTTTTTTTCAGAAGTTCCCAGAACAAAATTAACTACTGTACTTGATGCCAAATCTAGATTATTTTGTACTAAAGCGAGATTATTTTTAGTTTTAATCTCATGTGAGAGGGAATTAATAGCACTAGATATTTTTTTTGCATATTTTTCAGCTTCTAGAAATCCACCTTCAATTTCATGTGGAAATTTCATAGCAGATAAAACATTAACAATATTGTAAAGATAGTCCTCATTGTTTTGGTTAGAAGAAATCATGTAAGACATTGCTGTTGATTCCAGCATTAAAAATTGTCTGTCGTATCGAGATATGAGAGATGATGCTATAGGCTTATTATCGAGATAATCAGTTAAGGCACCGGCTGCTGCGAAAAATGAAGCATTAGAAAAAAGCTTTTTTTTAAATCTTTTATAAACTTGAACACTGGTACATTCTTCAGTGGAGTGAATTAGAGTTACTCCTATTTTTTTTATTTCCTTCTTTGCTTCTTCTTCAAGATCGTGATGATCAATATATGTTACTTTATATCCTAAAGCAATCATTTTACCTAAATTTGAAATAAATCTATTTTGATTTTTTTTGTTTAGTCCAAGATCACAAATAAATATTCTATTATATCCTTTTGTTACGGGCAATAGATTCTTAATCAGTTTTTCAAGTTTATTTACAAGATTTGCATAATCTACTAAAACTATAGACACTTTTTTAAAAACAGAATTTATTAATATAGCAGAAGATAAACCATCTACATCTTCTTTATGAGATATACATATCGTAATAGTCATGTTAAACTACAATTAAACACTAAATATTATTTTCTGTCTTATTTTTTTGAATTTTTTTATTTCTAATTGTTAAAAGTGAAGAGATTAATACAGTTGCAGAGAAAAATCCGGAAATAGCAATCATAATCATAAATGGATCTACAATTTGTTCAGTTGCCATATAGAAATATCCAAAAACTATTATATATATATACTATTAAGATGATATTTATTTATTTGATATGTGCGTTGAAATACAGATAAGATAAAACCTTTAAATATTACTATTCAAATCGAATAATATGTCAAATAATCAAAACAGCTCTGTTCCAAAAATTGTGGCATTAGAAGTTTTGGAAAAGAATGGTGTAGATGTAGAAAGACTAAAAGAATTAATTAGAAAGGGCGTAGGTGCTGAATTTACAACATATTATTATTATACAATCTTAAGAATGCATTGTACAGGTTTAGAAGGTGAAGGAATTAAGGAAATAGTAGAGGATGCTAGAATTGAAGATAGGAATCACTTTGAAGCAATGACTCCTAGATTGTATGAATTGGGTGGAAGTTTACCAAGAGATATTAGAGAATTTGCTGATCAAGCAGGATGTCCTGATGCATATTTACCTGATAATTGGCAAGATATCAATTCAATTTTAAAAGTATTATTAGAGGCAGAGCAATGTGCAATAAGATCATGGGGTGAAGTATGTGATATGACTGCAGGAAAAGACCCTAGAACCTATGACATAGCTCAAAAGATAATGGCAGAAGAAATAGAACATGAGGCATGGTTTATTGAACTTTTATCTAAAAGACCTTCAGGTCACTTTAGAAGAAAGTTTGTAGGACAATCTCCACATACTGGTGAACAAGGTAGTTTAATTCACCTTTAAGTATTTTCTTAATCTTTTAATTTTTTAAATTCTATGTTGGACTAAAATCATTAATTTAGAAATACGATACTTTATTATGCACATTTTTTTATATTCATAACAGAATGAGACGAAGAGTTGCTGAGATGATTATGATAGTTTCTGGGATAGGGATAGCAGCAAGTGCTGGTGCTATGAATATCACATCTATGGTTTACGGAGGATTAGCAATCTTGGGCTTAGGTGTAATTTCCTTCTTTTGGAATTAACTTTCATAAATAACAATAGATTATAAGTAAAAAATCAAAAAGGTGCCCCCCATAAGAATTTGGATCCGGTTACAATTTTTGAAAGAATAAAAGATGCACAACACAATAACAAATCAATTACAGTATTACATGATTTTTTTATTGATAGGATAATCAAAATTAACAACATAGATGAATTTTTTGTATATTTAAAAGAAAAAACAAAATATGGTGGTGGAAGCATCAGAGGAATACCTACCACACAGTTAGAAGGAGGGAATGCAGTAAATATTGCTTATTTTCTTGGAAAACTAGGATTTACCGTGAATTTATTCACAATAACTGATGATACAAGTCATATGGTTTTAAAATATTTTTTTCAAAATTTACCCAAAGTAAAATTACATTTGTCATATGGAAAACCAGGATATACAACATCACTAGAAGTTCATAACCACATTGATTCTAATATAATGATTAGTGATGTAGGAGATAATTTAGATTTTGGTCCAGAGAGATTAATTTCATCTGATAATAAAGAAATATTAAATAATTCTGATGTTGTAATTCTTGTAAATTGGGCTAGCAATTTGAAAGGTACTGAACTTTTAAAATATGTATTTAAAAATTCATCTAAAGCCTTACATTTTGTTGATCCTGCTGATATTCAAACACGTAGTAAAGAATTTTGTTCATTATTAAAAGAATCAAAATAGTCTGATAGATATACTAAGTATAAATGAAAATGAGTGTAATTCTTTACTCTTTGAATTAAATCTCCAAAATTTAATTTTAAACAAAAAATATAGCCAAGAAAATATAAAAGTAGCTATTAAAGAGTTAGCAAAAAAGTTAAGGATGTTTATCGATTTACATACACGATACGGTTCTGCTTGTTCTAATGGGAATGAAGTATTTTTTGCAGAAACCTTAAAAAATATCCTTGTAAAAAATTTAACAGGAGCAGGAGATTCATGGGATGCCGCTGATATTATAGGGCATATTATTGCACTGCCTCCACAACAAAGGTTATTTTTTTCTAATGCTTTTGCTTCGTTATATATATCATCAGATGATAGAAAATTAATTTCATTGGATAAATTTTTTGAATATTATTGTAAAATTTATGATGAATATAAAAGAATAGAAAAATAGGAAAAGTAGGCAAAATCAGTAATAATATATGATGAGTATTTTCAAGGTTAAAAAAGAAAAATTAGATCATATTATTATTTTGTAAGTGCTGTTTTTGTTACCAATTCTTCTATTTTTTTGTTTATATCTAGAGTCACTTTTAGTAAGTCAGGTGTCCATCCTCTTTTTCTGATAAAGGTGGACAACGCTTTTGTATCTTTTGGTAAACATGCACCTTCGAATGGTCTACCTGCAATGGTTCCATACTTACCTATACGTTTATCTAATGATACACCTAAACTTACAGCTCTATCATCTATACCTAACTCTTTACATAGCATTCCAATTTCATTAAAGAAGGATATTTTTAATGACAAGAAGCAATTGGCAGTATATTTTATCATCTCTGAAGCTTTAAAACTAGTAACAATAATTTTTTCTGTAAGAGGTTTGTACAAATCCTGTAATAATTTTGAACTGCCTTCAACATCTTCTCCTATAATTACTCTATCAGGAATAAAAAAATCTTCATATGCACTTTCTTGTCGTAGAAATTCTGGATTATAACAAACATCATAATCTTTACCTCTAACTTTTTTACATTCTTTATCCACATAATCAATTACTATTTCATCCATAGTACCTGGTAACATGGTACTTCTGAAAACGATTAAATTATATTTATCTGATTCATTTAGTGCCTCGGTTATCGAGAATAAAGCAGATTTAACTTGTGATAAATCTTGTTCATCGTTAGCACCTGTTGGTGTATTAACACAAACAAAGGTAATATTAGCCTGCTGCAATGCGTCCTTGACGTTATGGGCAATCTTAAAACCTTCTTTCTTTAATGTTTCCATTCTATTCTTAGAAATATCATAGAAAAGGACATCATGGCCTAATTTGTGAAATCCTTTTCCAGTAGCAGAGCCAACAACTCCGGATCCTATTATTGAAATTTTTACCATTATTTATCCACAAACCTCTTTTTATAAAAAAAAGTTGCAAATTAATATATAAGTGCTACTATCTCTTTTTCACATATAATGTTAGGAGCAATTCTTATAAATTATCTTCTATAAAATATTAATATTAACTTTAAATATAAAAAAAGAACTAGAAAAATATAAGTAATGTTGTATATTAATAGATTTTGCAAAAATAATTTTCGATTCATATATAAATTAGATCGACTAAATAAAAATAACTAGATGTACCAATTGACAGATAGAAGAGCACCAGAGGAAATTACGCTTATTTTTATCATTGCAGCCTTGTCTGTACTTCTGATTTTTTCTATAATTTTTGTTATTTTACCTGATTTTTTTAATAAAATCTCATTATTAGAACCAATTCAATCTCTAGTTTTAAAAATTTCTGAATTTGTTGGTTATTTAGCTATCAATTACTATCAATTGATATGGATATATTTACCCCTTGGAGCTATAGGTCTTTGGAGATGGAGTGTATGGTTATTTAAAAAGTCTACTTCTTTTTTATATAAACCTAAAATTCCTTGTGATGATACACACCTTCACAAATATAGTATAATTACACCAGTTTATAATGAAGATCCAAAAACTTTTGATCAAGCAATAAGATCATGGATTAAAAATGATCCGGATGAAATAATTGGAGTAATAGATCAAACTGATAGTCCATGTATTGAAGTTTTCCAATCTATTGCGAAAGACTATACATTCATGAAACTTATTATAGCTACAAAAGTAGGTAAAAGACCTGCATTAGCTGAAGGGATAAAAGAAGCAAGGAATAAAATTGTTGCTCTTGTAGATAGCGATACAATCTGGGCAGAAAATATTAAGAAATCAATACTCTCCCCTTTTGACGATCCGCTAATAGGTGGAGTTACAACAAGGCAACATCCTATTGAAAGAAAGACGATATGGCAAAAAATAACAGATATTTTTTGGGATATGAGAAATTATTATGATTTACCTGCTCAAACGGCAATGGGACAAGCTCTTTCATGTCTTTCCGGAAGAACTTCACTATATAGAAAAGACATTATAACTCAAGATCTTGATATTTTTCTTAATGAAATTGTACTTGGAAAAAAGAAAGAATCTGGAGAGGATAAATGTTTAACAAGGATCGTTCAAAGTAAAGGTTGGAAAACATATTATCAGAGCAATGCAGTGATTTATTCATATGCTTCTCCTGATTTTAAGACTTTTTGGAGTCAAAGATTAAGATGGTCAAGGAATAGTCATAATTCAGATTTAATAAGTTTGTGGGACGGATGGGCATGGAAACATCCATTTTTAGCTTTTCATATAATTGATAGATTTATCTCTATCTTTACATTGTTTTTTGGACCAATATTCTTTGGTATAGCACTTTATCTAAACCACTATATTTTAGCTATATCCATTTTACTTTTATGGATGACTGGTCGAGGAATTAAAATTTTACCACATTTAAAAAGACATCCTAAAGACATTATACTTCTTCCAGTTTATGTAGTAATCAATTTCATGATTGCAATAATAAAACTATATGCCTTAGTAACAATCAGGGATCAGAAATGGATTAGATCTAAAAATAGGAAATCACATACCTCTACTGTTAAAAAGATAAAGAATTTTATATTAACTAGTGAAATAATTGGATGCCTAGTTTTTATTATAATTTTCATAGTACGTTAATAACCATAAAACACATTCTAAAAACAATATATCGCGGTATAGCTTTTATATTTCAAATATAATTTTACTTTAGATGGGTAGAGTAAACAAAGGTATCAACTGTAGCGTACAAGGATGTAGTGAACAAGCAGAAAGATCTATGAGTGAAAGTAAAGGCAGGATGGCTAGTGACTTGGATATTTCTTCAACTAGTAAAAGGATCTATCTATGCAGAAATCATTATAAAGAATGGAAGAAAGCTACTAAAGAAGATCGGGAAACAGAAAGAGCAAGATGGAAATAGAAGAATCAATTTAAGGTAAGAAGAAATGCGTTTATTACAATTACATACAGATTTCATAGAATATGCGCCAATTGATGAGGAACTTAATGATGCAGAAAAAGATATAGATAAAGCTAATATAAGATTAGAAAATTTAATAGTTGTATTTGTTTCAGTAGAAAAAGGCGACAATAAAAAAACGATAGAAAAAGCAGTAGACGAAATTAAAAATTATGCACGTAATATAAAAAATGATAGATTACTAATTTATCCTTATGCACATTTAAGTTCTGATTTGTCATCTCCAAAACATGCTTTTGAAATTATCAAGGAATTGGAAATAAATTTAAGAAAGATACTGAATGAGGTAAATAGAGCTCCTTTTGGCTGGACTAAGAGTTTCAATATAAAAGTAAAAGGTCATCCATTAGCAGAAAATTTTAAAACAATTTCAAATAAGCAAATTTCTTCTGAAAAAAATAAGGATGATCTAAAACAAAATCAATATAATGTAGAACCAGTTTCATCTGCATTAAAATCAGAAGAAAAACAACAATCATCATGGTTTATTTTAGACACAAATGGAATATTAATTCCAATAGAAAGCTTTAAAATTGAAAAAAATAGTACATTAAAAAAATTTTTAGAATACGAAACATCAAAAAGAAGAGCTGTTGATGAACAACCACCTCATGTAAATCTTATGAAGAAAATGGCTATTGCAGACTATGAACCTGCTTCTGATGCTGGCAATATGAGATATTATCCTAAGGGAAGATTAATGAAATCATTAATAGAACAATTTGTCACAAGAAAGGTTCTAGAATATGGTGGAATAGAAGTTGAGACACCTATAATGTATGATACAAAGCATCCAGCTATGGAAAGCTATTTCAACCGTTTTCCTGCTAGACAATATAATGTATCGTCAGACAATAAACAATTATTTTTACGATTTGCAGCATGTTTTGGTCAATTTTTAATGGCTAAAGATTTTCACATTACATATAAAAATCTTCCATTGAAACTTTATGAATTAACGAGATACAGCTTTCGGAGAGAAAAAAGTGGAGAACTAGTAGGACTAAGAAGATTAAGGGCATTTAGTATGCCTGACTGTCATGCATTCTGTAAAGATATAGAACAAGCAAAAGATGAATGTTTAAAACGTTTTGATCTCTCAATTGATGTATTAAATGCATTTGATATAAAAGTTCAAGATATAGAAATGGCAATAAGATTTACAGAAACATTTTATGACGAAAATAAAGAGTTTATTACTCAAATTTCTAGAAGATTTGGGAAACCAATTCTAGTTGAAATGTGGAAGGATAGATTTTTTTATTTTGTTTTAAAATGGGAATTTAATTATGTTGACAATATTGGAAAAGCAGCAGCATTATCAACAGACCAAATCGATGTAGAAAATGGAAAACGATATAATATAGAATATGTAGATGAACAAGGAAACAGACATAATCCAATAATATTACATAATTCACCTAGTGGAGCTATAGAAAGAATCATTTATGTAATACTAGAAAAAGCTGCTAAAATAAAGCAACAAGGAGGAAGACCTCAATTCCCTCTATGGCTATCACATACACAAGTTAGAATTATACCTATTAAGAATGAACATTTGCAGTTTGCAGAAAGGATTGAAACTATTCTGTACCAGAATCAAATAAGAACAGATATAGACGATAGACAAGAATCTCTTGGTAAAAGAATAAGAGAAGCAGAAACAGAATGGATTCCATATATATTAGTTATTGGAGATAAAGAAGCTGAATCTTCAACTTTGGTAATTAGGGATCGTAAAACAGGAAAACAAATTGATTCCAACATAGAGGAATTAATAGAAGGTATAAAAAAAGAAACAAAAGATAAACCTTTTATGCTATTGAATCTGCCTAAGTATCTTTCAAAAAGACCACAAATAATGGTTTAATAGGACTATATCAATTTTTAATTTAATTTATTGAATTTATATATTATATGTATTGTATTTGATTATAAAACTATATTATATCATTATTTTGTTTGTATTATCCCACCACATGTGTTACACTCCTATTATACACTTGTTTTGGTGTCATGTAGTTCAATGACATATGTACTCTTTTGTTATTATAATATTTAATGAATTGTTCGTGTCTTTTGAATCTAGGTCTTTCTACATCATATGTACGATGCCATCTTTCAATCTTTCCTAGTGTAGTAGATTTTCCTATACTACCCATAACATGTTGTATATCATGTTCCTTGCAGAAAGAATCAAAATCTGACTGTAATACAGAATGTGAATTGTAAAACTGTGAGCCATGGTCTGTCAGTATCTGTAATGGTTTTCCATACTTTCTGATTGTACGTTTTACTAGATCTATAACATTTTCTGATGTACCTTCTATGCATTTAATCGAAGATAATACATACCTGCTATGATCATCAAAAATGGATATCAACCAAATTCCTTCATTTTCTATCACTTTCAGGTCAATCTGCCATAGTTCATTGGGAAATTTACGCTCAAATCGTATGTATTTTCTCTTCTTTCTGGGTTTAGTGATGGGATGATTATTCAATCCGCTTTTGCATAAAATTCTGTATATAGTCATATGTCCAATTTTTATCCTGTACTGGTTCAAAAGAGTACCTGTATCTTGTGTGGACAGTACTGGTATTTCTTTCTTAACTGAATTACCTTTTGTTCTATCTTTTTATCTGTTTTATGGATTGTATGTGGTCTTTTAGAATAATCTTTTAGTCCATCCAATCCTTCTTTTTTGTACCTGTTCCAGTATCTGTAGAAACTCATTCTGGATATGTGTATATGTTTACAGATATCGGTAACTTTCCATTCATCTATTTTGCGTCTTATACACCATCTTCTTATCTTTTCTAAATCTTGTTTATATTGCATCTGGTGTAACAACACTCCTTACTCTTACCAAGTAAAAGAGTGTAACAGATGTCATGGGATAATACATATCATTATTTTGTTCCAATTACATTTATTTGACTTTCCTGTTGATTGAGATCAATACTCTTAGTATTAAGAGGGGAATCTTGGCTGTTATTTCCATAAATTGTTTGATATGCAGTTTTTACTATATCAAAATAAGTAGTAGTTTCTATCTTCCCATCTGTTACATTGATTAAGTTAAAGTTTTGTACTTGATGAGAATCTACTCTCCATTGCCAAAAGGCAGATCCCCATACGTTAAGGTTCTTAAAAGTATCTACTAATATATTGGCTTCAGTCTGATTAATACTGCTAAATGTTTCATTAATAAACGTAACAATTTCACCCTCTTCATCTACAATTCTATCTCTCTGAACATTATTCCATTCTCCTACATATAATGGAACTTTTGCAAATTCAGCAGCTTGAACAAAAGTACTTAATCGTGATTCTTGATAGGGATTTTCTTGTGGAACTCCATAGACACTTATTTTAAATACCACATTGCTTGTATTTTGGGGTGCCATTTTTGCTAAATTCAGTGGAGTTAATTCAATAGGACTTTGCAAAGATACAGGAATATTCATACTATATGCAATAGTTTTATCGGTATATTTTCTTAGAAAATCAGCCATAAATGTATTATACTTTCCTATTTTTTCCCATTGATTTTTATCATGAACTTGAGGTTCACTTAGAATTTCATAGCCTATGGTGCTCGTATGGTTATCCACAGCTTCTAAAACTTTTTTAAAGAATTCTGTTTGTAATGTCCATCCATCATTCCCATCTTTATCACGAATATTCCGATCCCACCAATTTGACCACCATACTTTAGCAGTGGGATATTTCGTACCACCACCGCTTCCATAAAAAAATGCAAAATCATTTTCAAATAAAGAAAAAGGAAAACCAGTACCTCGTTGCGGATTTAAATAAGAAGATGTATGGAATTGGTGATTATCGTATAGAACATTAATATTATATTTGTCGGCCAAATTTGCAACAGTCTTTAATTCTTTCATAAATTCATCAGGATTTTTTATAAATGATTCCCAGAAAACTAAGAAGCGCACATGATTTAATCCGTTATTGGATAGGATTTTAAAACTTTCTTCAAAATAATTATCTGGAAGATCATAGTTTGTATCTCTAGCTTGAGCTGTTCTTGTATAAAATCCATGCATATCAACACCGTTGTATGGTGGACCACTCTTGATGTTGGCATCATTATCACTACTTCCATTTATCTGTTGTAAAGGTAAAGAATAAAATCCAATATTTGAAATTAGTAAAGTAGAAAGGATAATAAAGAGGTATTTGAGAGTATTATTTTTTGAAAGAAGATTTAATTTCATGAATTATTATGATTTGTTATTTTCATATAAATGTGTTATATATTTTTCTTTCTAGAAATATTTTATAAGAAAAATAAAGATAATAACTACATAAATAATTTTATCGTCATTTATATAACACATGAATTTAATTTAGTAACGCAAGTGTTTAGTATCAGACATATTACAATTTTAGGTATCATCTTATTGTCTTCTTTCTTAACCATTAATTTAGATAATATTATAGATATTTCATTTGCAACCGAAATTAAAAGTCAAATAACAAATATTTCTGAAACAGAAAATAAGATAAAGGGAAATAATTCCATAAATGAGGAAAAGAACCCATGTATGAGTTATGAAAATATTACAAAAACTATTGTAATTTGTGGTGGAGTAGTAGAATCTTCCTACCATTAATAACTTTTTTAATAATAGTGATATTCTTGAAATGCCAAGAGAAAAAGAATGGGTTTTGAAATCAAATATTTTGATACTTGAAAATGGTTCACTAAATATTAATGGTCTGAATACTCATTTACTTAAAATAGATTCTGATTATTCCAGTAATATTGCATATTCTATAATTTCAAGGGGAAATTTAATTATAGAGAATACAAATATAACATCATGGAATTCAACAAATAATAATATTCCTGATTTTAGTACACCGGAAACTCCTAGAGCTTACATCTGGACATTCTGGGATTCTGCAGGGAAAACAAATATTTCAAATTCTTTTTTGGGAAATTTAGGTTATAAAAGTCATTCAGGTACTACAGGAATAACATTTTTTTCCGGTGATGGTAGTTTAGTTCAAAATAATACGATAAGTGGCAATTATTTTGGATTATATTTAGCAAATGAGGTTTCCGATGTTACTATAAAGAATAACAAAATATCAAAAAGCCAATTTGACGGCATTAATTTAGATTCAAAGACGAAAAATATTAAAATAATAAACAATAGAATTTACGATAATAATCTACATGCCATAGTATGTAAAAAAGGCTGTAATAATATAGAAATAAAGAATAACATTTTAGAAAATAATATTGGTATTGGAATTCTATTAGAAAGAAATACTAGCAAAAATTTTGTTCAACTAAACAATTTACGATCGAACACAATGGGAATGATGATTTCTGAATCACAAGAAAATGACATAATAAGGAACAACTTTGATAAAAATGGTAATGGAATTTTTTTGAAAAATACAAAATATAATTTTATTGATTCTAATAATATAACAAATAGCAATAACTATGGGATAAATATTTACAGTAATTCTACTAATAACATAATCCAAGGTAATATTATAAAAAAATCTATGAATAGTGGAATAAATATTGCAGATTATGGAACAAATAAAAATAAATTGATAAATAATAATATTGTTGAAGGGTATAACTATGGATTAAAACTGGATAGAACGTCTAATAACATATTAGAGAAAAACATAATAGAAAAAAACCAAAACGATGATTTTTTTATAAGAGAGTCTAAAAATAACAAAATAATAAATTCTAATTTTAACTACACAGAATTTTTGCTAAATGATAAAAAAAGCAACATCATAATAATCGATACAAAGAATAGGATTATTGATGGAAATAATATTACTAATACAGTATATAAACAAAATAACACAATAATACTTAATTCAAATAACAACTTTACAAAATTAAAAACTACTGATATATTTGTGATCCCACAATCATCCTATGTAAATATCACGAAAATAAACTATGATTTAAAAAATAAAGAGTATAAGAGAATTGATTTAGTATATCCCGAATTAGGAATTGAGACAAAATTTATCTTAGGAGGATTTTATCCTGGAAATCAAGTATTGGTTAAGGCAAACAAAGTGATAAAAGATCTAATAAGTATAGATAACAATAGTAACAGTACAACAGAATTTACTTTGAAAAATGATCAATTATCATATAGACTGGAGTTTGAATTAACTACAACACCAATTTTAATTACTATAATAATTCTATCTATTTTAATCCTGGTATCGATTGGTATTTTCTTTTTAATAAGAAAAAAAAGAAAAAAACAGAGGGAAATAACTAATTAACATTTAACAATAAGAAATATTTTTGATTGATAAAGCATTAATAATTTTATTAAAATATTTTTTATAGTCAGTTTTCCTACAATTTCTTCCATCTTAAAGGAATTATTTAAATCTAAATATTAAAGAAATAGCATTTAATTCATTTTGAGTAAGTAAATCTGAAATACAAAAATTATATTTATCTAAATATATGGCATTATTTAATTTAAAATATACTAAATTAATTCACAATGAGCAATTTTATCATAATCCTAAATGATCTTTTTTGTTAAATTTAAGATTGATGTTTGTAAAAATATAACTAATAAAAGGGAATAAGCTATTGTAATAGATCATTTATAAAAACTTAAGTAGTATAAATGTGAAAAAATAATATGATAAAAGGTGAGAAAGGGAAAAAGATACCAAAACCAAGGATTTATGATGATGAAACTTTAGAAAAAATGAAAAAATATTATAATATTGATGATCATACAGATTTATTAAAATTTATTAGATCTCATGGACTACATGAGGATCGACATTACGATAATAACGAAGAAGAAGTTATATCTTTATAGTCTCTCAATATCTTTAATTCAGTTACTAAAATACTAAGATATTAAAATCCTATAGGGATCAAAGATTTCGTTCTGCGCAAATTGCAAACCCAATATGGGCACAGTCATAAGTATTACATAAGATACAGACTGGAATACCATTATCAAATTTAACCTCAATATCTATATTATGAAAATTATCATGTATTAGTATTCGTCTATCTTTTTTCAAATATTTTAAGAGATAATTGAATAGATCTCTTGCGTATTAGAAAGCTTACAGCTATATTCCGCTTTTTAGCAATTTTTTCGCAGATTTGCTAAATTATTCCAGATTATCCAGGAAACCATTGTTATTCAGGTCATTTACTGGACTGGAACTATCAGAATTTGATTCTATTTGCAGGGAAATAGAATCTAGATATACACAGTACGAAATAAAACGTCTATCTAAAGAAAAAGAACAAGAAAAGTAGGTGCAGGAAATCATTTTAAAATGACGGTACAAGACAGATTTCTCATGCTTCTTGTATACTACAGACTGTATATAACACATACATTATCGGGATTTCTATTTGATCTGGACCAGAGTAATGTGTACAGAGATATACAACACATAGAACCTTTAGTCAAAAAATGTACCCCTTTACCAGAAAAACTATATAATATTACCAGACGATTGAGAACTGTACAAGAGGTTCAAACATATTTTCCTGATTTTAAGGCATTTATAGATGCAACCGAACAGGAAATATAAAGACCCAAAGATAAGAAGAGAAAAAAGCAATACTATTCAGGCAAGAAGAAAAGACATGCTGTAAAGACACAGTATATGGTCAACAAAGAAGGAAAGATACTGTATAAATCAAATCATCATAAGAAAGGAAGACAACATGACTATACAGTTTACAAAAAGGAACAACCTCAAACACCATCACAAGTAGAGAACGTACTTGATTTAGGATATTTAGGATGTGAAAAAGACTTTCCTACTGTAAAGTATAATCTACCACTAAATAAGAAGAAAAGAAATATGGAACTAACTGAGGAACAAATAGAGTATAACAAAAATCATTCCAGACTGCGAGTTATAATAGAGCATACCATCTGCAGGATAAAGAAATTTTGTATTATGGGTACTAAATACAGGAACAGATTAAAAAGATATGATACAGTATCAGATATTGTATCTGGTCTTGTGAATTACAGGATAATTAATAGTGTGTCACCATAAGTAATTGGATGTAAAGAAGAAGATTTGAAGAATAAGATAAAGATCTAGTCTAATTGTACAAGTGATCTAATATAGTTATTTCTTTCACTATTTCCCTCTTCAGCAGATAACCAATGAATAAAACAATCACACCTTCTTCCAAAATATTATTTCTAATTTCCAAATTGTTAAAATCGTCATCATTGGATTCAGATGTAAGGATGTGTTAAGAGCATTGTAATGTTTCATCTAGTGATTATTGTAAAATAATAGTAATTAATTTGACAAATTAATTTTATAACAACTGCTTTAGCTAACCATAAAGTAGCACATACTGTGTGGAATATCTACCTCAGAGAAATAAGTACAGAGGAGATGAATGACCTTCATTGGTTGCTCGATAACGATGCAGAATCAGGTTATCGTGCAAGAATTATTTTACTCAGGAATGAAGGATACACACAGTACCTGAGATAAGAAGAATTACAAATCATCACGATAATAATATTAGAAAATGGATACACAGATTTAATGAAAAAGGTATTGATGATATTGTATCTAAAAAATATATACGAAATGCTCATAAGATTACAGATGATATAGAAAGAAAGATTGTGTAGAGATAGCAACTAATGATCCCAGAAGAAAGTACAGACTGAAATTCTCTACATGGTCATTACGTGTACTTGCAGGATACATAATGGAAGAAAAGAAGATTATAAACAGTATTAGCCATACAGAGGTAAAGAACGTCCTGGTAAAACATGGTATTGAATGGAGGAATTCAAAGATGGTACTGGGAAAGAGTAGAGATCCTGAATATGAATTAAAAAAAATAGGATTGAAGAGTTAAGGTATAACACATCTTCTGATTCCGTACTATTATATCAAGATGAGAAAGGACCTATAGCAGCAGCAAAGACATATGGCGGTCCATCATGGTGTTCCACACAGTCCAAGATAGAAAAAGCACAGAAAGTAAAAGGAATTCTCAATACATTTGGTGTTTACGATTATACAAATGATAAGATGTATACACACTGCTATACAGAAGAAACAAGACCAGTGAGCAGTTTATAGATTTTATGCGACGTGTCGATTCCAGATATGATTCTAACATCAAAACAATATTTGTAGTGTTGGATAATGCATCTATACACAGGTCAAAAAAGACAAGGAATGCAATAGTACATAACTATCCACGAATAGTTCTTGTATTTCTGCCAACCAGAATCACCCCAACTAAATCTAATAGAAGTAAGATGGATGTGGTTACAGAGAAAAGCAATCAATAATTCTACATTTAGAAATGAATCTGATATTGGAAAGGCAGTATCTGATTGGACATGTAACTACAATAACTCTCATGGCAGTATAACTAGAAACAGTTTACATAATGAACTCATGTGTTTGTTCACATGACTGTTAAGTTAAGGAATAGATTTAGCTGTGAATGTCCTATTTCTAATCTAATGGAAACTAGATTATTTGAAAGAAATAAGAACATCCACATTTATAGTAATGTATTCTTTGTATTTGTATTTTCTTGGGTTGAGTTTAAGAAATACTTCTAAAGCATTAATACCATTTAAAGATGAAAATAGGAGTTACGTATCTGTATGGAATTGGATTCAAAGATTTGCAGAATATCCGATTTACAAAAGGAAAAGAGTATCGGCTTTTATAATAGATGAAACTATTGTTCAGATAGGAGATCATCACTTTTGGTTATGGATTTGCATTGAACCAATTGACAAATCTGTACTTGGCATCCACATTTCTGAAGAAAGAAACATGTTTGTAGCAGAAAATTTCATTCGCTCTTTGATATATAAATATGGTAGACATACAGTTTACACTGATGGTGGTAACATGGTATCCTCAAGCATGTAAGTTTTTACATTTAAAACATTGACTACATTCACCATTAGAGAAAAGTCTAATTGAAAGGATGATGCAGTATTTCAAGGATAGAACCGAGAACTTTGATGATTACTATCCATGTAATAATAACAAAAAGAGAAATTGTGATCTAGAACATGTATACAATTGGATCAAGATATTCGTATATGCATATAATACTACCATTACAACAAATAAGATTCCATTTCTTCTGGAAGGAGGTCAATTATCCTTAAATTAACAGGACCAGATGTAAACATTAAATTATTATCCTTTCCTTCATATGAAGAGATTTATTATACATGTTTTAATAATGCACTAATCATGACTAAAGATATTTAAATATATTTTTTAAAAATTCATTTTATATAAAAGTAAGTAGGTTTAATAGTTTGACAATTTTCATAAATTAGATAATTTATTCCTAATTAGAAAAATGAGTTAATCCATACATATTCTTGTTCTTTTTATAGATATTTTAGCATATATCGCTAGATTTGTCTTTCATTCGTCACAGTCATATTGTAACTGTCCTCAGTATGGAACAAAGTATATTGAAATTGATTTCAATACTATTAGATCACGTATCATTGAATAAAAAATGTTTAAAATTAACATTGGATAAATACTGGTAGAGATTAATCAACTAATTAATTATTTTCAATGGCATATAGCTTAATACCCTAGAATTTATATATAAAATATTTGTACATGTAATAAAAATAAATAAGAATGAAAATATTTCCATTCTATAAAAATACTTTATTAATCAGCTAAAATTTCATTGATCTACATCTTTAGAAATTTTATAAATCTTGCCGTTCTTTGGGTTTGCTGCTAAGACGTAAAGGTCTCCATCTGTAGGATCAATTTTGATATCCGTGATTATGTCAAAACCAGTTCCAAAAATTGCAGAATTCAGTTCTGAAGGTTTATTTACTATCCTATCCGACAATTCTCCTTCTAATTGTAATCCTGTTCTAGTTTGATTAAGGTCAAAATGTAGGATGGTTCCATTTTTTACTCCAGCCACTAACATATCATCTCTATATTCTTCTCCCAGTGTTGAGGAATGGATAAAGGCAACAGTTGTAGGTGCTATAGTCTCATTCCATGTTAATACGGGATCATAATATTTGCCATTACCATTGAAATTGATTAATTGATTTCTATCAAATTCCTTACCAGTAAATTCACTATACAGAGAAGATAATCCTAACACCTGTCTCCATCCACTATTAAATCCTGGTTTAACGATATTTATTTCATCGCCATAATGAGATCCATTTTCAGTATCCCACAAATATCCTGTAACATTATCAAAACCAATACCAAAACTATTTCTTACACCATATCCATAATATTTGTCTAAAAGTCCTTCATCGCCTAATGTGAATCCATCATTAACGGTTTCTCCATCAGGTGTAATACGTAAAACTCCCCCTCTACCATCAGGTAGAGAAGTTCCCACTAAATTTTGAGCAATTGTATCACCAGATGGATCTTTTAGTCTGTTTAGGTCACCCATAACAATATATAAATTGTTATCTGGTCCAATTCTCATTACTCCTCCATTGTGTGATGGCCCAGGCAAATATGGTAAATCAAGTAACAAGATGGGATTTATTAGAGTACCGTTCACAAAATCATATCTGTAGACACGATTTCCAAGGATATTTCCATCATCTTGGTTCTCAGTTTCAGTTACAAAAAGAAAAACAAATTTGTCATTAGGACCATATTTATCTGCATGTTTGGTTTTGGATATATCTAGTACAGCTATACCCAATAAACCTCTTTCACTCGTTGTTGCTACATTTAAATCTAAAAGTTCTGCAACGACGTTTCCATTAGTCACACGTTTTACTACTCCTGTATTTTTTTCTATAACTAAAAGATCATCATTTCCTATAAACTCCATTCCAGAAGGAAATTTCAATTTATCAACAATTAATTCTGTTTTCAAATTACTGTCTCTTAGTATTGGACTAGAAGGTTCTTTTTTTGATTTTTCCTTTGATTGAGCATCTACATTATCAACATTGTCTATACATATTAAACCAATACACATTACAACAATAACCAACATAATACTGATATTTGTTAGGTAATGACTATTATACATATGCAGTAACTCATGGAATACATCATATTTGAATCTATACTAATAAAAAACTATAAGATCAAAATAATCAATTAATAAATAAAACTAAAAATAAATAAAAACTAATTAGCCGATTATTATTTTACTATATATAGACAAATATTTATTATTTTGCTATTTTAGTAGTTTGCTCTTATATCAAGTTGTTTCAATATAGGAGATTGTTTTAAATTTGAATATGGATAAATATTAATATTGTATTTTGGTAAAGGATTATCTGGTTTAATGCTTTCTATTAGATGAGTCTGCATAAATAAGTTTTTATGAAATATACCTCTTTTGCCTGTTTCTTTAATTATCTTTTTATAACCTGAATCATCGATTACTATGAAATTTGGAGTATCTAATGGTCTTGTAGAATAATAGCTTCTATCTTGGTAGGAAATGTCAAAGATGTATCTAGGCATCCATATGTAAAGAGGATTTCCTATCATAGTCACTGTATTATTACTTTGTTGCAAATGTTG
Organism: uncultured Nitrososphaerales archaeon; assembly: GCA_963840085.1. Classification (GTDB taxonomy): domain Archaea; phylum Thermoproteota; class Nitrososphaeria; order Nitrososphaerales; family Nitrososphaeraceae; genus TH1177. Next base: position 99,708 of record CAWIYT010000123.1, on the reverse strand, counting down.
TATTAATACAGCATGTGCTTTAATTATTACAGAATTAGAATCAATTGTAATTAATGAAAAAATAGAAACTAACCCAACAATAGCAATAATTGATACCACAGCATAAGGAATAGTATTTTTGATTTTAGATATAGGTATAAAGTTAGATAGATCTACAATTAACCTTGCTGCAGCAATAGAAAATACTGGAAATAAAGGTACTATATGAAATGAAGATACAAAGTCTATCCAGTATAAGAACAAAAGAAACGGTACACTAAATAACAATATAAAAATGTCTTTTCTAATGGCAGCATATAGAATTCCAGCCATCCCCAATGAGAATGTGATTGGATCATTTTGAAGGAAAGTAGCCAGAGAATTGATCAGAGGTTTACTTTCTCTTTGAGTTTGATGTAATACATCTTCTACCCACGTATTAAAATCGCCAATAGAATAAGCATGTGCTGGCCAAATAATAGGTATTAAAATAACAGGTAGAAGCCATAGTCCAAGGCTTTTTAATTTATTATTACCACTATTAGTTAATACAATATATCCTACTAATGGCATCATTACAAAAATGGGAATTTTTGTAAATATCGCAAGTCCAAGAAATGCACCGGAAAGCAAAATTAAAGATATATTTTTTATTCCTAGTTTATTATTTTGTTCTTGATTTATGTTACTTTTTATATAGAGTGCTAATAATATAGAAGTTAATAGCAGAGGAAGTTGTATAGATTCTAAAAATATTCTTCTTAATAACCATCCATAAGGGATAACTGCAAAAAGAATAGACGCCAAAAGTGCTACCTTGAATCCATATCTTTTTTCTGTTATTTTATATATGAGAAAGGTATCCAATACAACAAATAAACCCATAATAAGTCGTGGAATCAAATAAAGCGACTCTACTGATTCTACATCTGGAGATGGATGTAATATATCAGGATAGCCAATTACACCTAAAAGGCCAGCCAATAATATTTGTCCAAAGTATGGAGCATAATATCAATCTTGTGGTTGAAGACCTTCTCCTTGAAGAGTAGACATAGCTTTTCTCATATAATGTCCCTCATCAACATGGAGACTAGGAAAACCCGTTATATTCCAGAGACTTGTAAAAGAACTTAAAACTAGGGGTATGAATATTAAAAGTATTTTTTTATCCATAAAACCTCTACTTTTAATTATTTGAATCAATATCAATCCCTCATTACATATTACAAAGATTTATTTGAAGTTTTTTTTGATAGTATTATTCATCTTTGTAGACATTGTGAAAATAGCAACAAATTTATTTCTTTTGTTTATGTCGTCCATATCTATATAACTGCCATACTGAACCTACATAGTCAACAATAACATTAAAACCCATTTTGCTTTTACCTGATTTTCTATCTAGAAAAGTATAAGGTATCTCAACTATTGGTATATCCTTTGATTTTACAAGTATTTCCAATAATATTTTATAACCTTTTGTATCGATTTTTATATTTTCTAGAATAGGTCGTGGTACAGCAAAAAATCCAGACATTGGATCTGTAACATTATGTACGTTAAGACCAAATTTTGCAATAATAGCTGCACCTTTACTTATTAGGCGTCTTTTAAAAGGCCATCCAACAATAGATCCATCCTTTGTATAACGAGAAGCTATAACTATTGAACTAGAAGTATCTAGTAATTTCTCTATCATTTTTGGAATAATTTCAGGCGGATGAGAAAAATCTGCATCCATAATTAGTATATAATCACCTTTAGATGATTTAACTCCTTCTAGTATAGCAGGAATTAGTCCATTTTTGATTTTCCTATTAATAATTTTAATTGAATACGGTTTTTCATTAAAATTTGCAGGTCCTTTTTCAGATTTAATTTTAATGTCGTTATCAATGTAATTTTGTACAATATTACCAGTACCATCTGGAGAATTATCATCCACTATTACAATTTCTGTAAAAACATTTTGAGATAAGTTTTGTTTAATTTTATCCAATAACCCTATAATATTTTCTGATTCATTATAAGTAGGAATAATTATTGAAATAGTATACATATTTTTGGTTTTAAAGATTTCTTGGTGATTTGTTTGCACTTTCTTTTTATTGCCTTTATCTGCGTATTAAAATTATCGTGAGTTATATTTATAACATTTTTTTATATTTTTTTTAGTAAAAAGTTTATTATTATTTTTTTACTATATTTATATACTAGGAGAAGGTATAATATAAATATATTTTTATATTTAACTGGATGATGTTTCTAATTAGTATATGATAATAAATTAATATAATAAGAACTATGTATAAAATTAAAACTGATTGAACTTTTTTATATAAGATAAATGAATATTACTTAAATCTGATTTAAAAATAATAATTTTGTATACTTGTATTACTATAACATTCATGATATAATTAAGGTTAAAACTGAGATAAAATTACAAGAGTTAGAATATTTTGTTTCAAAAGAATTTGAAGATCCAGATATAATGCTAATTATAAAATCTTTTTCCAAAGATCCTGATATGTCTAAATTTAGAGCTACTAGAAAATTAATTACAGATAATTTTGACTCGCAAAGTTCACAGTATACTATCAAATATACAGAACATTTTGGTTCTTTAGGAGCACAATTCCAAATAAAATTTAATGGAAGCAAAATAGAGATAGCGATTAATGAATTAATATCAAAATCCAAACATGTAACATATGTGAATTTAATAGAACCTATTCTCAGATTTCTCTTTATTTCTAAAGGATATATTCTTTTACATTCTGCATGCATGTCTTCTCCAAGTGGACAAGGATTTTTCCTTTCGGCACCTCCAGATACAGGTAAAACAACAACTGTAATAAAATGTGTAAAAAAAGGATATTATTTTTTGTCAGATGATATGACTATAATCAATTTGCCAAATAATGCAGTATGCTTTCCAAAATCAATGACAATTAGTGCCCACACCTATAAGACAGCTGTCGAAGCACAATCATCTAATAATTTTGATAAGGAGGATATCAATGATAAAAATGGAATGAGAATTAGAAGTTTAGTTCATTCAAAAACTGGAAGGAGTTTGATGCATAAATTAGCCGATCATAATGTACCTATTTTTACGATTAATACAATAGGACAATCAAAGATAAAACCACCCAAGTACCATATTAGTGACATTATAAAAGATGCGAAAATTAAAGATAAAACAACAATCAATTCTCTTTTCTTTTTAGAAAAAGGTAGTGATGAAGAGAAAGTAGAAAAAATTGAAAGAATTTCTGCTGATGATGCACTACAAAGAGCTATAGAAAATAGTGATGACGCCTTTCTTTTCCCCCATATAGTGACTTAATAAAATACATACGAATAGAAGGTAAAACAGCATATGATCTTTTACAAGATGAAAAAAAAATGATGGAAAAATTACTATCGAGTATTGATTGTTATATTTTAAAAAGTAGTGGAAGAAAGTGGTCTGAGATGATACTAGAGAAATTCAAAACATAAATTACAAATTTAACAACATTTATTTAAAATACAAAAAATTATTTGAAAATTAATTTTAATTTTATTTTAGTAGCAATTGAATTTACGGTTATTACCATTTTTAACAATATAATAAACTAATTGAAAATATAAAAGATAGAAAATAAAAATTATTCCATATCCATTCCGGGCATTCCACCCATACCACCGGGCATTCCACCCATACCACCGGGCATTCCGCCTCCAGGTGGGGCTCTGGATTTACTGGATGCAATTACATCATCAATTCGTAAAAGCATGCAAGCTGCTTCGGTGGCAGATTTTATTATTTGTTCTTTAATTACAACAGGCTCTAATACATTTTGTTTATACATATCCATGACATTTGTACTCCTTACATTAATACCAGTCCATTTAATTCCTTTGTTTTGTTTTGCTCTTAATTCTGCCATTGTATCAATTGGGTCCATACCTGCATTAGTAGCAAGGGATATTGGTATAGTTTCTAATGCTTCTGCAAATTTAATTACTGCTAATTGTTCTCTACCTTCTAAACTGCTAGACCAATTTCTTATTTGAGTAGCAATATAAGCTTCTGGTGCTCCTCCACCTGCTACTATAAATGGTTTTTCCATAACATCTTTCAAGACCATCAGTGCATCATGAAGAGAACGATCTGCTTCATCTACAACTCTTTGAGAACCGCCTCTAATCAGTATAGTTACTGCTTTTGGATTCTTACATCCTTCTATGAAAACCCATTTATCGGTCTCAACTTTACGTTCTTCGACCAAGTCAGCAGAACCCAAGGTCTTTTGAAGTAAGATCATCGATATTATTAACAAGTCCTACCACCTGTGGCTTTTGTAAGTTTTGTACATGTCACTTTCTTTAACACGTCTAACTGCCAAGTATACCATCTTTAGCAAGATAATGTTGTGCGATGTCATCTATTCCTTTTTGACATAATAAAACATTAGCGCCTGAAGCTTTAATTTTTTCTACCATTGCTCTGAGCATGTTATTTTCCTCTTCTAGGAACATTTGCATTTGTTGAGGATCACTAATACGAATTTCAGCACTCATTTCCGTTTTTTCTATTTCTAACGGAGAATTAATCAATGCTATTTTTGCTTTTTCAATTCTTTTTGGCATTCCACTATGAACAACTTCTTTATCAAGAACTATTCCTCTAATTAAGAGAAGTATCATGTATAGAGCCACCTGCTTTCTTTTCTACCTTGATATTATCTAAATCAACTTTTAGAGACTTTGTTTTTTCATCAATCTCAGCTATCAGTTGTGTAGCATCTACAACTATTTTACTTAAAACAGGGCTATCTTCTGAAACTAACTTTGAATACATGCTGGTATTAGCAATTTTTGCTAAAATTTCTTTATCGTCAGTTTTTACTTTAATGGCAATTTTATCCAATACTTTTAAGAGCTTCATTAGAAGCAGCAGTATAACCATCAACAATGACTGATGGATGTACATTTTTTTCCAATCAATTCTTCTGCCTTTTCTAATAAAGCACCAGTCAAAATAACAGAAGAAGTTGTACCATCGCCAACTTCATTATCTACTGATTTGGCTACTTCAACCAACATTTTTGCTGCAGGATGCTGTACATCTATTTCCTTAAGAATAGTAGCTCCATCATTTGTGATGGTAACATCCCCTAATGTGTCTACTAACATTTTATCCATACCTCTTGGACCTAAACTAGATTTTACAACTTCAGCAATCAATTTTGCAGCAGTAAGATTATTTTTTTGTGCTTCTTTTCCTTTACTTTCACGTGTTCCTTCTCTTAAAATTACAACCGGCATACCGCCAGCACTTGTTTGAATTTGGCCTATACTCATATTCATTCACCTAATATAATAATCAAATTGCAAATAATCCTATTTTTATAGTTTTACATGATTAATATATTTTAAATCAATTATTTACAAATAATTTCTTCTTTTTTTCCTCAAATTTAGATTTAAACTTTGGTATATTAATAATAAAACGTTCATGTCTTCCATCTCCAATTTTTTCCATTTCATCAAATGCCTCTACATTAAACATTACTTTTCTATTGTTAACAGATTCTACTATTGCTTTCAATCGAATCTTTGAACCTACTGGAGTTGCAGCAATATGTCTAATTTCAACAATGGTACCAACTGAGTCCCATTCATTATCTTTTAAAAAAAAGTCTTTTAAAAGTAATCTACATGTTTCTTCCATTTCAGAAATCATAGAAGGAGTAGAAAGAACATTTTCTCCTTCCCATAAAAAACTGGTAGTTTGGTTAGAATTAGTTATTATAACTCTCTCTTTTGTAGTACCGATTTTCACATCAAATTCCAATTAAAATCAACGTATAAAAATACTATCAATTTATTAAACTAATTGAAGAATAAAACATAATCAGAAATGAAATAGAAAATTGTGAAATAATACTTCTAAAAAAAGAAAAAATAAAAAAGAATAGATAGATTATTTATTTAGAAAATCCATAACTGGTCCATTTTTTGTCAACAAGAGCCTTGGTGTCATTGTCAACTTCTGCTAGTTTTTGAATTTCTCGCATAAATCCTTCCTCTTTAGTTTTAGTAGTTGCATCTATTCCCATTTTTGAACCAAGATTTAAAATTGGAGATGCAGGATCCAGAGTATCAGTTGGAGTATTATCAATTATAATTATATCTCTTTTAGGATCAGACTTTGTAGTAATTGCCCAAATGACTTCATTTATATCATGTACATTAATATCGTAATCAACTACAACAAAAATTTTTGTAAGTGATAATTGTCCCATACCCCATAATCCCATCATTACTTTTTTTGCCTGTCCAGGATATCTTTTTTTGATAGCTATTATAGCCAAGCCTTGAAACCAACCTGAAGCAGGCATAGAAAAATCAACTACCTCAGGTTGAAACATTTGAATAAGAGGAAGAAACGATTGTTCAATAACTTTACCTATATAAGCGTCTTCCAAAACTGGTTTTCCAACAACCGTAGCCAAATAAATTGGATCTTTTCTTCTCATTATACCTGTTAAATTGAATGTAGGATAAGGTTCAGGGGGTGTGTAAAAGCCAGTATGATCTCCAAAGGGTCCTTCTATTCTCATTTCATTAGGATCAACATATCCTTCTAAGACAATCTCAGAATTTGCCGGTACTTCTAAATTAACTGTTTTGCATTTTACTAATTTTAGTCCCTTTTTTCTAACTATGCCAGAAAAGAAAAATTTATCCATTCCTTCAGGAACCGGAGCTATACCACTAAAAATAGTTGATGGGTCAGTTCCAATTACTATTGCTGTTTCAATAGTTTTATGGTGTTCCTTCAGTATTTCATAATGTTGAGCTCCTCTTTTATGTGTCTGCCAATGCATTATTGCCTTTTTTTCATTGACTATTTGAATTCTGTAAACACCGATATTTCTAATTCCAGTTTCTGGATGTTTAGTAATAGTCAATCCGAAGGTAATAAATTTCCCAGCATCATTGGGAAATGATTTTAGAATTGGTAGTGAATTAAGATTAGCCTTTTCAGTTTCAATCATTTCTGTTATTGGGCCAGATTCAACATACTTTGGAGCATAAGCGCCAATTTCAGATAATTTAGGAAGAACTTTTAATTTATCAAAAAGATTAGAAGGTATTTTCAATTTTGTCAAGTCTGTAATTCTTTTACCAATTTCTTTAAAATCTGACAGATTAAGAGCAGTTTTTAGTAAATCTATGGTACCAAATGCATTACCTAAAATTGGAATATCATATCCTTTTACATTTTCAAAAAGTATTGCAGGAGAATTTCCTGAATACATTATACGTCTCATAACCTCAGCTATCTCAAGATTAGTATCTACCTCAGCTTTTACATGATGTAACTTGCCTATAGATTCAAGAGTATCAATATACTCAGATAAACTATCAAAAGCCATAAATCATCAACAACAAATAAGCTAGTTAATAGAGTTATAAAAACAGCTCTTCATTCAAAATAAATTGACGAAATTTTTTCAACTAACATATAGATTGTCTATAACTATAATAATTTTTTCATCACATATAAAGGTAAAAAAAATATAAAATTAAGAAATTAGTAAATAAGATATTAATTAATGATTTTTTATTATTCCCCAAATTATTACTGCAAAGATGAAGCCAAAAATTCCAAGAAGAACAGGAAAATCAATGGAATTTAAGGTATCAATTAATAAATCAACTCCGGCTGAATTCATATTAGATTTAAATAATTTACTTTATTATTACATTATACTCATCATTGTTAATTATTTACAAAAAATTTATTCACCCCTCTTTTATTTATAATATCATCAATAGATGAAATACCATTAAAAATAAAATTCGAATAATATAACATCTTTTGAAAATATCAATAAAAGCAATCTCTTATTTGTTTTAAAATTCTTGCTGTAGCTCCCCAAATTATTTCTTTATCATATCTAAATAAATAGGAATTAGTAAAGTTTCGATAATTAAAATTACTATCGAGGCTCTCAAATAAATCAAAAACTGGAATATCCAATATGTTAGAGACTTCATCCATGAATAAATTAGTTTGTCTTATCCTATCCTGAAAAGTAATAAAAGGAATTATTGCATAATGAGAAGTTAATGTTCTAACTGCTTGGAAACATCCCATAATTTCAGTGGAAGAAAATTCTAGGCCTATCTCTTCTTTTGTTTCTCTAATTGCAGTATTTATTAATAAAGTATCTGTTTCTTTGAATGTTCCTCCTGGAAAAGAAATTTCATTTTTGTGATACTTTAGTAGAGAGCTTCTTTTTGTTAAAATAATTTTTGGTTTAAGATTTGTAAAGTGAATTATTATAAGAACAGACGAAAGAGTATATCCATTAGATTTTAATAATTGAATATCAATATTGATGGGAGATGAAAGTCTAGGAATAATCTTTTTTATGAATTGGCTTTTATTGATATCCAATAATATAAGATAGATATAATATATTTTAAAAGTATATATCTATTAAACAGTTTAATAACAGCTAAAATAATAAATAAAAGATGATAAACAATATAGCTATTTGATAATACTATGAATAAATCAGTTATATTTTATACTCCAAGAAATGAAAATTAAATGGTACTAGTTGATAATTAATTATGAATTAAACCCACCAAAAATATTGCCTAAAGATTACTTTAGTTATTCAAATCTTTTAGATGATATAGACAATGTTAAAAAAAAAGTGAATATAATTCATGCATATAGCCATTGTATTCATTTCACTGATTCAGTACTAGGAATTCCCAGAATCTCAAGTATTACTATGGCTAACATAATAAAAAAATATAATGACAGAATAAAGATTTCATGTAGCATAAGAACAAGAGATAGAAATTTGACATCGATATATCAAACTATTTTTGATTCCATATTATACAATATTGAGAGTTTACTTATTTTACTTGGAGATCAGCCTAGAAATGATTTAGGAACTCATGAGCTATTAAAACCAAGTAGAGTAGTTAATCTGCTGAATTCTCAAGAGTTTAAAAAATCTATAAAACTAAATCTATCAATTCCAAATAAAATAAGAAATATTAATACTATTCAAAGAAAGATTGATGCAAAACCTTATGCCTTTGTAACTCAATCGATTGAATCATTAAAAGATCTAGAGAATATAACAGATCTAATTAGGCCTTTTGATATTAAGGTAATTGCATGTATAATGCTTCCTTCACAAAAGAATAAAAGATCAGCAGAGTTAATAGGTCTAAATTGGCAAGAATATGAAAAAGAACCTATAGAATTTATTAGAAATTGTGGCAAGGTTGCAGATGAGGTTTTACTAACTTCGCCAAATCATTTTGCATTGGCAACAGAAATATTAAAAGAGTTAAGATAAATCACTCTTTTCTTTTCGTGAATGAACAATCTCTGATTTTAATTCATAAAGAACCTGCCTTTGAAAATCTTTAAGGCTATCGTCTTCTGTTAGCCTAGGTCTTCTATGTTCGATTTTTACATCCTTTTTTATTTTTCCTGGTCTATTAGTAAATACTATGACTCTATCGCCAAGACAAACAGATTCTATAATATTATGCGTAACAAAAATAATTGTTTTATTTGTTTTAGCCCAAATTAACTGTAATTCAACTAATAATAAATCACGAGTTTGAGAATCCAACGCAGCAAAGGGTTCATCCATAAGTAATACTTCAGGGTCCAAAACCAAAGCTCGTGCTATTGAAACTCTTTGTTTCATACCTCCAGAAAGTTGATATACATATGCTTCTGCAAATTTTTTTAATTGCATCATATCTAGATATTGCATCGCTATTTCTCTCCTCTTTAGTTTTTCAACTTTAGCTATTTTTAATCCAAATTCTACATTATCTATCACTTTCATCCAAGGAAACAAAGCATTTTCTTGAAAAACCATTATTCTATCTGGTCCAGTTCCAGTAATTTGTCGACCATTCAATATTACCTCTCCTTGTGTTGGATTATCCAATCCTGCCAGTATGTTGAGAAGAGTAGACTTTCCACAACCGGATGGGCCTACAAGACAAACGAATTCACCATCATTTACGGATAGATTAATATTTTCAATGGCATTAATTAGCGTTGATTGTTTTCCATCATTTCTGTAGAATGATTTAGTAACGTTTTTTATTTCTAATTTAGCCAATGAAATATACCACCACCATTATAGGTTCCTTCTTTAAATTTCTAAATGTAAAATCACAATATCTAAAGATATAGAAAAACAATAAGATAAAATTTTTAAAAAATAGGTAATTATACTTTAAGCTCTTGTGATATAATTTATTATTATCATTATTAATAAAGAAATTATAATTATTATAAAAGTACATAATTTTCATTGTCATGTGATAATTGAAATTACTTCTCTCCAATTTTTTGAAATAATGTATATAAAAAGCAATATAAATAATAACATTAGAGTTTATTTATTTCCAAGAATTTAACAGCCTAATTCTTTAGTATTGATAAAATATTAGATATTGAAGCATTGGTTTTCAAGCCTGTAGAACAAAAAATTGTTCTTGATGCAAGATAACCTGAACTAATTATCTTATCAATAATCTCATTTAATTTTTTAGGACTAGCTTTAAGCATAGAACCTATTTCATCTACTGAAAAGTAATAGGGAATATTATCTAGTTCCTCTAAACTAATATTGAATATTTGTTTGATTTGTTTATTCTTTTTATCATTCTTTAAATCATCTAAAAAATATTTTTTTAACAGATTGGATATAACATTTTTATCAAATAACTTTCCTATCCATAGCTGACCAGCAATATTAAATTTACTACTACACCTTGGACATAAATCATGTGAATAAATATGGGTAAGATTTCTATCACCACATCTAAAACAGTGTCGTATATAGCCTAGGTTATCAAAAACCTTGTTAGCTTCTGAATTACTTAATGATATTTTAAGAAATACACGAAAATAATGCCTATTTGAATTAACAAAAATGGGGGATAGAGATATCCCTAACCTTGCACCAATTAATGCTATTGAAGATATTAATAAGCGTATAGCAATTTCATTTGAATAAGTATTGTTAATAGATAGTCCAAAATACTTTCTAAGGCATACAGTTTGATAGATTCCACTTAAAACAGCAGTATCGGTCGCTGTAATAGAAATTAATCCTTCATCTTCAATAGAGCGGAGAACACAGTCAATAAAAGGCGAAGGACTTCCAAATGGATCCAAATCAATTATAGTAAATCTTTTGTTTCTTTCTGTTGGCCTAGAAATGAGAAATTTACATACCTCATTTTTTGAAAAAAAACATTTTTCACTGACATTGTTTAGTATTGCTGACTCTTTTGCAGCTGCTATAGCCAATTCATTAATATCATTTATATAAATTTGGGAAACTTTTGGTACTTCAACTGCTACTCGGAGACCTCTAGAACCAATTCCGCCAAATGCATCAGCAAAGGTTATTGGGGTATTTTTTTTATTGTAATATTCATCTAAAAAAATATTATAAAGATAAATCGATAAATCCCTATTTAAACTTGCAAGAGGATTGAAAAAAGCAGGATAATGGGGCGGAACTTTGACATCTAGAGAATTTTTAGGAACAAGTAATTTTGTTTGACCTTCTATAATTTGTATAAAATTATCCATCCTTTTTAATAAACATAATAATAGAATTAATCCTATAATTACCAATCTTCATCTTCTTTTGATTTAATCTTTATTTGTATAGAAATTTTAATTTATGGCAGTAAATTAATTAGATATGATAATTTGCTAATATGTGGAATTGATGAAGCTGGAAGGGGCTCAGTTATAGGCCCTTTGGTAATAGCTGGTATAAGTATCAAAAAATCCAATATCAAAAAATTGGAGGATATTGGAGTAAGAGACTCAAAAGCTTTAACCAAGAATAAAAGAAGTTTTCTATTTCATAAAATTTTAGATGTTTCAGAATTTGTATGTATATACAAGATTGATTGTAAGACTATTGATGAGAATGTATATCAAAAAAAATTAAATAAATTAGAAGGGATAGTAATGTCATCAATTATTAAACATATCTCTGCAGATATTGCCTATGTAGATTCATGTGATATCAACATCGATAGATATACAAATTACCTTAAATCAAACTTAAATTTAAAAAATAACATTAACATCATTGCCATGCATAAAGCAGACAGAATAAATCCCGTTGTATCTGCAGCATCAATAATTGCAAAAGTAACAAGAGATAGAGAGATCCAAATTTTAGAAGAGACTTTTCAAAATATTGGAAGTGGTTATCCATCTGATAAAAAGACTATGTATTTTATAAAAAATTGGATTAAGGAATATAAGGAATTTCCAAATTTTGTACGAAAATCATGGAGACCTATAAGAGAAATAACTTGCAGACAAAGTAACATTTATGAATTTATTTAATAGGCTGTATATGTAGCATGTATTAAACCATGATCTTTATCATAAGGATCAAGATATATAATTTGTTCTATATTAAATCTACTATTTTCAAGTTTGTTTGCTTCTTGAAGTATAATTGTTTTTGGATCTTGAGTCACATCTATACTTCGTGTCTTAACTACAAGCAATATTTTACCACCATCTTTAAGAAAGATTTTACAATTGTTTATTGCTATTTCAGTTTGATCAGGTTGTGCAATATCACAATACACAACATCGACTTCACCATATGTAGAAAAGTAGGATAATGGTTTTCTTGCATCTTCTATTATTGGTATTATATTTTCTCTTTTTGATGCAACATTTTCTATAAGTTCTCGAGCCACTCTAATAGATGACTCTATTGCAAAAATTACCCCAGAGTTTCCTATAATATCAGAAATATGACTAACGGTAGTTCCTGTAGATGCACCTAAATAAAGTACTTTTGTTTTATTTTTTATAGGGAGATTTCTTAGACCTTTAATCAAAGCTGCAGCAAGTTTACTTCTAAATGGATCCCAGAGCCGATATTCTTCCTTATCTATTAGTATTAGTTTTTCGTTATAGACTACATTCCCTTTGATTAAATTGAATGTAGCTAAATTTTTTTGGCCATTAAAATTGACCCATTTGTAACCATCAAAGTCATTATTAAAATCATTTGCAGAAGATGAAGATGATAATGATAATTCATTTTGATCAGGTACTGTTAATAGTATTTTTCATCTGGATACAGAAATGAATGATTGTTAATTGATATTTAAATATAACATACAGTGACTTTCCTTATAAAAGAAAATATATGTTTTAATTAAAATTTATTTCTCTTAAATTTTTTTTTCTTGTCATGTTTTTTACTAAATTTACTGAAGCGTCTTCTTGGATTTCTAATATAATTCATATTCAATTCTTTTCTTGGAGGCTGTTGTTCTTCCAGTTTTGGCTGCTTATATTTTTCTTGTATATCAGATATTCGTTTATTCAATTGTTCAGAAATGTATTGATCCTTTTCACCTTTCCGAAATAGATCTATTCTTGCCCCAATAGCAATCTTTGAAGCAATTGCTCTGGCAATCTTTCCTCTTTGCCATTTTGGCGCTGAATGCAGTATAGGATGTTGAAACAAAATTCCATGTTTTGGAGGTGGAGCTCCTGTTTTTAAAGATCTAAAAAGTGCTTTTTCAGCTCCTATTATCTGTATAGTACTAGCTGGCATGATAGAAAGCTTTTGAAGACTTCCAGCTTTAGCAATCAATCGTGCTCCAACTGTAGCAGTTAATAATTCCTTAATATTTGGAGCAATTTTTTCCATTAATTCTTCAATTTGATTAGCAAGAATTCGTCTTAATTCAGTTTGCATTATAACTTCATTAGCAAGTTTTTTGATTATAGACACATTCTCTTCTAAAATATCACCACCTTTACTTCTTTTAACAGCTTCAAGTATAATTTCTGCTCTTTTGCTTTCTATGCCAAGATTTTTAAGCATATTTAGATTGATATTGTTCCTGTTCCCAGCTAATCTAACAATTTCAGCATAGGTAAAAATATTCTGAATTAAATAATCAAGTTCTGGAAAATGTAATCCATACCATTCACGAAGTCTTGCACCTATTACATTTATGATTTTATCTAGTTCATCAAGAGCATTAATTGATTGACTGATATGGAGATCAAGTTTCTCTGAAATTCGTCGTACTTTGCTAGAGGAGAAATCCAGAGCAAATTTTCGTAGTTGTTTATGTGCATCCAGTTCATTTTCAGCAAAACCAGCTTGGATAAGGTAGTTTAGCTTATTTTTTGAAATTTCTTTAATTTTATCAGAAGGCATTATGTAAATGTTTATTCCATTATTTCGAAGATAGGATATTAGTCCCATATCATTACAAAATACAGAGTCATAGGTACGTAATTTATCAGAAATATCAAGTATTTCAGAATAATCGCCATTAGAAATTAAAATATTAGAAGAAATGGTATCTTTAAATTTTTTTGAATAAATAAATTTGTCTTTGCTTTCATATACAAACGGTCCTAATTCAGACAAGATCATGGTACAGCTTTTAGTCATCATGTCATTATCTGTAATAAAGCCATTAAAAAATATGTCTCAAGGTTGAAAAATCTGTAGATATTAATAAATATTATTTTATCATCTTATTTCATAATTGTTTTTTAATTTCTTAAAAAAGAAAAAGGAAGGATTTAATGCTAACGAAGAAAGCAAAAAAAAGAAAGTTGAATACAACAAGCGGCAGGTCATTCTTACAAGACAATCTGCAGATGGAATTATTACGTACTCGAAAACATGGCATCCTCACGAAGGAATTCTTATTTTACAAGGTAAAAGCAAGAAGAACGGAGAAATAAGAATTGATGGACTAGTAGTTCCTCCTTTCGCATCAAGTGGACCTTATTACTCGGGTTTTCCAACAAATGAGTTGCCTATGGATCTTTCCTATATAGGAACCGCTCATTCTCACCCAGGCCGATCTAACAAACCATCGCTACAAGATTTGAATAATTTTTTCGGATTTGTTTCCATAATAATTAGTTACCCATATGAATATGACACAATAGCTGCATATGATCGTAATGGAAATAATATTAGTCTGATAATTGAATAGAGATGGAACCAATAGACCGTACAAAGATCAATATGCATAGTAATTCAACATTATCAATTTATAAATCCAACAATCAAGTAAAAATATATGTAAATATATACTCAATATTTAGATATATATGACGCTTGAAGAATTACGTGATAAAGCCTTTTTTCAAAATACAATAGATATTTGGATAATGTTATGTAATGAAAAAGGTGTTAATTCATATGATCCTACTAAATACACAAAATTTATTAGTTATCTAAATAGCAAAGGATTAAAGATGCAAAAGTTTCCTCTTTGTATTAAGGAATCTGGCGGCACTTTTGATAGAGGAATAGAAAAGGCGAAATTTCTTGATGCTTTATCTAAGATTTCTTCCGAAGATGCCTCAGCATATACAATTAGACTTTCTTCTGATAATATTTCAACCATTAGAAAATTTTTTGAATAATTTTAATATTTTCCCTATTTAAAATATATACATTATTTTTTTATATTATTCTAAATCAAATACATTATTAAATTATGTATATAGTTTAAATACATAGATCATTAGAAATTTTCTGGCCTAATACGTTTAAAAACTTTTTGTTAGTCTGCTGGCTCTGTTCATTTGATTACTTTTTAAGAATCATTCTATTATGCATATCAGTAAATAGGATTAACCAATTAAATACATGCTGTAATTTGCAATTTTATTTCCTGCATGGAAAATAATCATCAAATCCTTTAGTTCTGTCCTTTAGGTATTGTATTATTCTTTCTATAATGCTCTTTTCATATAGCGAATGTAAATGATGTTCCAATTTCAAAAATTTACAAGCTTGAGGATACCAAGTACCACCATCAGTTGATACTGGATGTTTTCCATATCTTTTTACCAAATTTTTAATAAATCTTTCAGCAATTAGCATTGTTCTTTCAATAGAAATACGAATACCAAGGATTATTTTATCTATTGAATCAATAGCCATCCAAACCCAAACAAATTGGTTACTAACTTTAAGTAAAGTTTCAGCTACAATAAATTCTTCCATCTTCTTTCTCTTTTGTACAATATTTTCTTTGGCTTGTATTCCTGAATCCAATTCCAAATAGAAACATGATTTCTTTTGATAAATGGTAATAATCTTTCAGATGTCTTTCTTAAAGATAAACCTGATGAATACAATTGTAATACATAGAGAATGTACTTTGAAGGTGCTCTTTTGGCCGTATAGATAATTGTGTAACTCTAAGATATAGTCATATCGGTAAATGAACAGAGCCGTCTAGCTAGAATAAAAAAAATATTTATTGTCATTGAATTGTTGTTGCTGACTGTTGCATTTTTGCATTAACTGTTTCTATTAAAGCAGAAGTTTTAGGATCTGGGTTCAGAGATAATGCATGTTCCAAAAATTGTTTTGCATCAGAATATTTGCCTAGATCATAAAATATTTTTCCTTTATTAAACCAAGGTTTATCCCACTTTGGTTCTAGAGATATTGCTTTATCAAAAGAAGTTAATGCTTCTTCAAAGTTTCCTGTCTTGTATAAGGCCCATCCTTTACTGTTCCAAGGTTTTGCCCAAGTTGGATTTAATTTTGTCGCTTTATCAAATGCAGATACAGCTTCCTCACTTTTACCTTGATTTTGTAATGCCCATCCTTTACTGTTCCAAGGATTAGCCCAAGTTTGATCAAGAGAAATCAATTTGTCATATAGAGATATTGCCTCATCGAATTTTTTCAATTTAGCAAGTGCCTCCCCTTTGTCAAACCAAATATTAAGCCAATAGGGTTTTGGGCCAGTATTTTTATTTAATGATTTTACTTGTTCATCTACATTTCCCAATATAACAAATGCTTTATCATATGATTCTATAGCTAAAGTATAATTGCCTAATTCATAATAGGCATTTCCCTCTTTTATCAATGGTGCAGCCCATTTTGGATCAAATGTAGTTGCATTTTTATAAGATGTTATAGCTTGAGCATAATCTTTAGCATTAAAAAATCTATTTCCTTGTTCATAAGACAATATAGCATCTCTATTTGTTGATCCCATTGATTCTTCTGTTGGTTGATTATTATTGGATGAAGGGGAAATAAGAGTAGAAGAAGAAGCATTTACTTGTGCAAATGAGGAATCGCTATTAGCAATTAAATTTAACCCAGAAATTATAAAGATCATAGTACTATATATAACAAGTTTTTCAAAATAGTTACAGGAGCTTGACATATACAAATAACTATAAATCTTTTTTATAAATACATTCATTCTTATTATTAGATTTTTCATACATAATTTTTTTTTTATTCTATATTTAGAATGATAGCAGTTAAATACATAATATAGAAATTAGGCTAACAATTATGTAAAATTATACTTTTCTCATTCTAGGATTCAATATAGATTCTATAGTTTTTCCAATAAGAACAAATGCTACCCCTGTCAAAGCAATCAGCATGCCTGGAGGTATTAACCACCACCAGAAACCTCTTGAAGCAGCTGCGGCAAGATGAGCTTCATGAAGTATTTGACCCCATGTTGGAATAGATGGATCCCCTAGACCAATGAAGCTAAGACCAGCCTCAGTTAGAATTGCTGCTGGAACAGATATAGCAATGCTTGCAAAAGTTAATGGAAGTAATTGAGGAATAATATGTTTAAAGATTATTTTGAGATCAGATTGTCCAATAAGCTTTGCTGCTTCTACATATTGAAAATTTTTTATCTGTAATGCTAGGCTTCTTGAAATTCTGACGAGGCCTACCCATCCAAACAAAATTAAAAATAAAACAATAAGAAAGATACTTTGTCCAATAAATAAAATCAATATAATTAAAATTGGCAGCCCAGGTAAAGCAATGAAAATATCATTAATTCTCATTAGGCCTTCATCTGTCCTTTTTCCTTTGTATCCTGCAATAACACCATAGATCATGCCTATAGCAGTAGAAATTGTAGAAACTGATAATCCTATAAATAAAGCAACAGGTGCTCCCCACATTAGTCCAACTGTTAAATCTCTACGTGATTCATCTGTGCCCATTAATCCAAATCTTTCCCCTCCAAGAATTAATTTAGAATTTAGAATATCATCTTCATTATTGAATAGATAGAATTTAATATTGAAAGTATAATTTCCTTTTAGGATTGATTGGTCTTTCTGATTTGAAAATAGCATTATTTCAGGTCTTGAAGAATCTTGCTTATAACCATAAAATTTCAAGTAACTAAGTAATTTTTGGTGGATTAAATCATCTGTAGAAAATATCCTTCCGAAGGTTATGGTTTGATTTGTACCAGAGATGGATGGAGTAATTGAATCGAAATAAATGTTAAATTTATGTTTGTCCGGTCTTAATACCTCTATCTCAATGGCAGGAGGTACTTTTTCTTTATATAATGAATAGGTTATCATAAAATCATTTGGTGAAAGATCATAATCATAATTAATATTATATGAATGGGTAATGACTTTGATTCCATTTTCATTTGTATTAGATATTGTTACCTTATTCTCATTATTATTCATATATTTATCATTATCAGCAGTATTTGAAGAAAGAATTATATGTTCAGGCGTTTTTTCACCAAAAAAGCCAGCAAAATTACTCCAGACAGGTGATGCAATTCTAGGATTATCTATCCAATAATTTGGATTGTTCCATTCTTTAAAAGATGTAAATGGTATACCAAAAAAAGCATATATGGTCATAGATATCAAAAATAAAAGAATAACTACTCCTGCCATACCGCTTTTGCTTCGTTTAAATTCAGATAAAAAGGATGACTCATTCCTATTATTGTTATTATTAGATTTACTCTTCTTTCTATTTCTTGATATTACTTTTTTAGTATTAGCAACTTCTACATTTTCGATATTAGAATCAGAATTATCATTATTTTTGTTATTATTTTTGTCTTCATTTAATTTACTCATTTAGTTTCACTCTTGGATCTAAATATGCATAAATTATATCTAGAAAAAAAACTGTAATAAGATATACTAATGCAGAAACATAAGTAAAGCCAATAATAATAGGAACGTCCATCAACCCAATAGCATCAATAGCTAATTTTCCCATTCCTGGCCAATCAAAAACTGTTTCAACAAGATAAGCTCCAGTCCAAGATCCAGATAGACTTAGAGCTATCATTGTAACTATTGGAGGAGCTGCATTTTTTAAAGTAGACGAGTAAAGTATTTTCCTTTTAGGAATACCCATTGCAAATTTTGCTTTTATAAAGTCTTCATTTAATATTCCAGAAGCTATAGATCTAACAATATATGCAACAGATCCGAATCCAAGAACTACCATTGTAATAAATGGAAGAATCATGTGGTATAGCAAATCAAAAATATAAAAAGGATTATCAGGAGGAGTTAATGGTGTGGATCGAGCTGGAAAAATATTAAGAGAAAATGCGAAAATAAATATCATTATCATTCCAAACCACCAAACGGGAATGCTATTACTGAAAACAGCAAAAATTGAATTTGCTCTATCCAATTTTGATTCAGCTTGACTGGCCAAAAATATACCTAATAAGATACCCATTATAACAATGACAAGTGTTGAAGTTGTAAAAAGTAAAAGGGTCTTTGGGATTTTTTCAATCATTATATCTTTTACAGATGATGATCCCGAATCACTAACGAAAAAGCTTGACTTGCCAAGATCTAACATCATAACCTTGAATAAAGTATTTAGAAACCGATTCGGAGAATACCATGGTTCTTCTAACCCTAAATTTTTTATTTGAAGGGCAATTTGCTGATCAATATATCTTTGGCGTTCTGTAAGATCTTTAAACTCTACTTTTTGATTACTTAAACTATCTATTACATTAGATCTTACAGTATTCTTAAGTACATCATCCATTGTGGGACCTAAAAGGGAAATGGTTAGAACAAGAACTGAGAATAGGACTATAAACATAGTAATGATTCTCCTACATAAAAAAAACAAGAATCCAGAGGTCATTTATATAGAAATTAGTTATATTATATAATATTAATACTATTGTTTAATCTATATTGAGCTTGTTAATAGTTTGTCTAAAATTTATTTATTTATCAATATAAAATTTGGAATTATTTATTATTACTATCAAGTATTGTTAACAAACTAATACTTTTATTAAAATTAGTCAAATATTATTTAAAAAATAAAAAATTATGGAATTATATAAAGAATAAGAATTTTTAATAAATTAGATCTACTATATTTGTTTATATTTAAAGGAGATTAATTCAATCAACAATAACTATTTCTAAATCACATCCACAGAAATGACAGTATTTTATATCAATACCAATTTACCAAAAAATGAAAAAAATAGAATTGGATAATTTATCACAACAATAGGTATCTGTTAGAATCTCATTAGAATCTCGTAATCAAAGTCTTTATTAAAAAATTTTTGAATACAATAAATCTATTGCGTAATTAGTAACCATGTAAAATATTACATATCTGATCTAAGATAAAAGAGAATAATGTTATTAAATTTATAAAATTTATAAAAATTAATTTAATTTTCAGAATATTTTGATTCCTTCCTAATTACGCAAAAGATCTAATAATTTATAATAAGTTTCATAATAAAAGTAATACTTTCCAAAGTATAAAATTTATAGAATATAATAAAAGAGAATTGAAATTTAAAATTAATAATTAATCATAAAATAAATAATTCTTATGATGTAATTTTGAGAGGTACCATTTGATGGATCGGTTTTTTCAGCATAGTATAAGCATCAAATGCTTATTATATTGTATATCATATTATTATGAATTGTAATTATATGAATCATTATCCTTCAATTGTAAATATTATTCGACAAATATTATATAGTATTCTTCTATAAAATTTGCTTCATTCTTATCAACATTGTCATAGCAAGAAGATAGTATTTAAAAAATGATCTAAAATCTTATAATACTTCACTATAGTTTAAGTACCAATGAGACGGGGGAGGAACCAATCAGCTGTCATAATAATATCTACATTCCCAAATAAGGAATCCATAATCCAGAATGTTAATGATCTAATTATAGAAAAAAAATTATGTGCATGTATTAGTTTAGTTCCTATAAGATCATTTTATTCTTGGAATAACAAACTGGAAGATCATGAAGAAATCATGGTCTTGTTGAAAACAACTAAATCTTTGGCTACAAAACTAAAATTAGAAATTGCAAGACTTCACCCGTATGATGTTCCAGAAATTATAGAAATTAAAATGAATGATGTTTCAAAGTCATATTTGAAATGGATGATAGATTCAATTAAAAGCTAAAATTAAAGATAATTCCATTTTTTTGTCATCATTATTTTAATAATTTTCGAGCTAATATTTGAATAGTATTTAAGAAAAATCATTTACATATTGCAAATATTTGAGATAATAGATTATATACTATTGATATCCAAAATGAAAAGATGCCAAAATAACCATAGATCATACAATAGCAGAAAATCACTATAGAGGAGAAGGAATAAATTCAAAAGAACATTCAGAAAACATCCATTAATAAATATTTTAACTCAAGCTTTAGTTTGGGTATAAAACAAAAATTAATCCTCATATAACAAATTCTAAATAGCACTAAAAAGAGCATCTGTTAATATATTCTGCTGAACTTATGTATATGATAATTGAAAATGAAATATTAGATATATTCAAAAATAACTATGAATAAAAATGCAATAAGTTGAGTTATGTAAAACCAACCTAAATTGCTAACGATAATAGAGGTAAAGATAGCATTATCATTATACTTCTAAAAATGTTAGAATAATAGAAGAAGATTTTCTACTATAATAATTATTGATATGAAATAAAACTATTTATCGAATTTGGTATCTAAGCAATGCAATTATTCCACCTAATGCAGATACTCTTAATCCTATATCTGTTGAAGAGTCAACAGCATATACATTAGCTCCATACGTCTCCGCTTCATTCAGAAGATTTATTATTTCTTCTTCCTTCAAATCTTTGAATATAGAATCAGAGAAAACAAGCGAATCAACGGATTTCATTTTAATTGCGGTAGATACTTCTGCAAATCCCATAACATATTTTTCTTCACCTCTATTTACCTGTAACATAACCTTGTCTAATAGATTGGATACAATAGACATTTTACTTGATCCCATAACTTCTTTGAGTGAAGGAGATCTGAGAAATACCATTATTCCATCTTCGCCTGCCACATCAACTCCATCAATAACAGTTGATTTATTTTTAAAAGTAGATTTTTTATCCATAATAAAATTGTAAAATCTTCTTTTTGTTTCTCCAGGTCCAAATACTATTAGTCTATAGTTTTCATCTTCGTGTAACATATTGTGCAATGAATGATATACTTCTTCAAAGAAGACTTCAATGTTTGGATTATTTTTTGCTGCATGTGTATAGTATTTTCCACTTTGCCCAGAGTAAATGTTTGGAATTATTTCTAAATGAGTTCCTGTTATTTTCGCAATTCCAGCTTCTTTTGTATCAATGGCTACAATAATAAAACTTCCTGCTACATCAAATCTCAAAAGTTTTAAATCTAAATCTTCCCATCTTTTGCCTTTATCAACAACAATGTTATTTCCAATTTGAACTATAACCGAATGATAGGTTCCTTTTGGAACAAGACTATTGTTTGACTCCATTATTGTTCCAGCTATTCTCAGTCTATCAATAGATTCATCAAGTCCTATTTTCTCTACTTTAACTGATACACGAATTTTTACTCTTTCTCTGTCAGGTCTAGAATATTCTTTTTCAAACTTTATTACTCTAGTAGTATCAGAAATTACTATATCACCTGTTTTTATAATTCTTCTTAGAGTAAAAAGATCATCAGAATCTTCTGGAATAATATATATTGCCTTGCCAGAAGAACTTGCTATCTCTTTACTTATCATACTTTAATTAATTATATGAGACTATTATTGCTGTTTTATTTCAAATTACACAGCGGGACCTGAATTTATTTCGGTAGATTCATTTGATTGATCTTTTGGTTTGTTTAAATTTTGAGATGATACAAGATAGTCATCTACCCATTCTTGAGTTAATACGCCTGATTCAACTAGATTAACCAAGGCATTGGGTGATGCTGTTCCACTAACTTTACCTGTTTTTTTCCTGATTTGTCGCCACTTTAACTGTGTATTACCACTTTTGGAAGAATATATAATTCCTAAAATATCTTTTGCATTTACAAAAGTCATTTCTCTAATTCGTTTCAAAGTTACTTTATCAACTGCCTCAATATATATAGCTCCTGGTCCGTCTTCTCTTTCTGGAAAGACTTCATAATCACGCAAATAACTTTCAGGAATGAAAGATTTACAAGTACTAACAATAATAAATTTTCTAAAACTTTCAAGAGATGCACTAGTATCTATATTAACCAATGTAATCTAAAAACAAATTGCCATTTATCAAGTTTATGAAAAAAAAATTGTTTTTAGAAAGGTATTTAGATCCACTTCTTTTATTGCTATTGTAATTTTACTTGTTTAGGCATCATATACAATAGATTTATTGCGTAATTAGTAACCATGTAAAATATTACATATCTGATCTAAGATAAAAGAGAATAATGTTATTAAATTTATAAAATTTATAAAAATTAATTTAATTTTCAGAATATTTTGATTCCTTCCTAATTACGAAAAGATTTAATGTTATTTGTAACGTTTATTATAAAATACAAAATAAAAATTATTGAAAGTCAGCCTATTATGTATAGATACTTCCTGCATCTGATTTCTTTATCTCTATAGTAACTTTATCTCCTACTTTTATATTCATATCCTCATAGTCTTTCATGCTTATTTTGAAGGTAGGACTATCTCCTGTCATTCCTCCCCCACCCATACCTCCAGAAATCATTTTTGATATATCGCCCATTGCTTTTGGTAAGTTTTTCATTAAATCTTCTGGAGAAGTAAATGCCATAACATTAGGACCAAAAGGATTCATTCTTTTATCGCTGCCAGGTTTGTAGTCGTTAGGATCTGAGAATGTTACATAAACATAAGGACTGCCATCTTGTGTGGCCTCAATTCTAGAGGCAATAAATTCTCTTTTCATTCTAAGTAAACTTGTAATGATTTCAATTTATAATTTTGGATATTTTAAGTATCTGTTAAGGTAACAGTAAGAAAAATAGTTTTATAATTTCTATCAATATTAAAAAATACTTTAGTTTGTCTCCCTATGAATGTGTAAATCTCAAAGCATATATCAAATATATAGTTTTCAAATCTAAATAGTTCAAATAATTAGAAATATGAATAGCAATAAGTATTATATCTTTAAGGCTACAAACAAAGTAAAGAGATATTCGTAAAATAAACCAAGTACAGATTTAATGGCATAGGATATAATTGGTTATTATATAATTGTAAATAATCAAACAAAAACCATCAAGTTAATGACTGCAGTACTTTTAGAAGATATTCAAAGACATTAATAAAAATTAAATAGTCTTAACTATTATATAGATATGATTTCCTTTAGATAAAGATCACTATCTAGCTTTGAAAATATTGAAAGATCAATGTCGGCACCTGAAGACATAATTTGTTGTAAATACTTTCCTGCTTCTTTACTTTTCCACCAGGCTTCACCAAAGTTATTTTGTAAATGAAGATCCAATTCTTTAGCTCTAACAGCTGCAAACAGATAACTGGGAACATACATCGTAGCTTCCGGAAGTATATGATGTAACATCCAATATTCTCCTGGAATTTCAATTCCGGTAAAATCTTTTACTAATTTTGAATATAATAAATTAGAATCTTCAATGCTTAAATGATCTTTCCAAAAACTTGATTTCATAAGGGAATTTGCAGAATAAAAGGTAACAAAAAATAATTCCATAAAATTATTTCTTGATTTCAATTTATCTAATAAATTATTATCATCTATACCAAGTATAGATTTGAGAAAAATTTTATTTTTTGTTAAACGTTCGAACAATATAGAAAAAATCTCTGCAACGCCCATAGAAATATGATATTTTTTCCAATATTCTATTTCTGGATTTATAGAGCTTGCATGCATAGCATGTCCTGACTCATGAAAACATCCTTGTAGATCAAAATAAGGGCTTTCAGATTTATATAAAATTCTAATATCATAAGGTATTTTAACAAAAAAGCATATTGGCGATGGATATTTATTTTCTCTATCTTCTATATCAAAATTTATCCGATTTAAATTAAAATCTAATATTTTTAAAACTTTTTTTACTTCTTTTACTGGGTCAATATTTTTAAATATATTATCAAAATCGTTATAAATTCTATTACGAAAAAAATAAAAATCATCATAATATTCCACATTTCTTTTTAAAATTTCTAGTGAAACTTTCTGAAGAGATCTTTTGAATGGATTCCTTGCCTTATTTCCCATATGTTCAACAAAATTTATAAATTTTGTATATGTTATTTTTTCATTCATCAAATATCCTGATAAAGGATTTAATTGATTACCAGAATCTATATAAATACTACTACTGCTATTACTTTGTTGGCTAGTAGTAGTTAAATAAAGCGAACGTATCTTTTCAAACCGATTATAAATAATAGGAGATATATATTTTGTTTTTTCTATAAATTCATCAAAAACTTTCTTTCGTTTATGAAAATCTTTTTCAATGTTATTGAATTGCCTCCACGTATTCCAATTTATATTTTTATCATTAAACTTATATTTTGAAACTATTTTTTTTGTTCTTATATCATGTAATTTAAGTTCTAAGTTTTTAGTTGAGGAATCTACAAAGTTTTCTATGACTGAAACAAAAAGATCAATAGGTTCTTTATAGTTTTTTAAAAATAATTCTGAGTTTAACAATCTTAAATTTGCAAGAGAAAGTATTGATTCTTTTGAATATTTGAGTCCTGCATATTTTTTATAGATCTCGTCATTTTCTGCAATTAGAAGACATTCATCAATATTACACCATTGTAAAATATTCATTAAAAAACAAAATAACTATAAAATTGATTTATATAAAATTATTTAATTTGAATTATAAAAACTTCATTTACTATTATTTAATATGGAGAAACTTTTTCTATGGCTGATTCGAATTATTGAACCATTTCACAATCTAAATATTGACTAACTGTTGTACTTGCATAGATAGGTAACAGATTCACTTACCAACATGGGTAACACTTTCTTTTATCTGCTTGACTGTGTTGTTATTACTGGAATTATTTAATCTTCCTTTGATGAGAAACATTTCAGATGGAGTATAACCATTGATGCCACCATGTTCTCTTTCTTCATTGTATGCTTTAACAAACATCGAGTATCGTCTCTTACCTTCTTTTTTATTAGAAATATTATCTACTGCTAAAAATTCATTTTTTACTATCTTGTTGTATGCTTCTATCTTTCCTTGTAGTTGTGGATATCTAGCAGGTATAGATTTGTCTTTTATCTTGTTCTTTTTTAGGAAACGTCTGAATATCTTGGATGTAAACTGTTTACCATTATCATGCATTACCTTTTCAGGCTTACCATTCTCTACAATGTAGTCTTCAAGTACTTGCAATACATCTACACTCCTTTTTCTTTCAGACCAATCGCTTGATGTTTTTCTTGAACAGTCATCTTCGCAACTGATAAAGTAATTCTTTTGAGCAGAATTTGGCAAGTAAAATGGTCCTAAAATATCCATCTGTACCATTTGATTGGGTTTTTTCATTGCAAACCTTTTCCATTTTCTGTTTTTGATTTTACATTTCAGTATGTTCAATCCATGTTTTTTTAGTACCTTGTAGATGGTTTTGGTACTAAGTGATATTTCCTTCAAACGTTTTAGTCGAAATCTTATAAGGTTACATCCAAATCTTTTTGTTATACGTAAATCCAAAATTTCTTGTTCTATCTCTTTTGTTACTTTTCCAGGTTGTATATTGTGTGGTCTTTTGCTCTTATCCTGTAAACCATCTATTCCATTTTCAAGGTACCTGTTTTTCCACTTGTAGTACGTCTTTGTAGATATCAGGTATCTATTGCAGATATCAATTACAGAATCTCCAGTCCACTCTTTCTCATGTATTAAATTATATTTTGTTTGTAATTCTATTTTGATTATACACTTCCTATTAGCAGATTAGCAAGAAGTGTTACCTATGTCAGTAAATGAAAGTGTAACCTATGTATGTAAGTACAACAATTAACTATTGATTAAAGTGGTAAAATGACAAAATTTTGATAATGCTAATTAATTAATTTTTTATTCTTGATATTTTATTATATGCTAAACTGTTTTAACTAATAATATTAGTTGAATTGAGTATCATTACAAATTGTATTCTTTTTTAAATCTCTCGATATATTACTACTAGAAATATTGTTACAATAAATTAAGTTAATTTACATATTTATTAATACAATATTCAAAAATACGGTAATAACATTTTTGTTTGGATAATGTTTATAAAAAATTACTAGTTAGTTATTCAAAGATGACATTGCAATTTAAGATCTGAATAATAATATGTATCAGTATTCATGGATAACCATTTTAGCAATAATTGGATTAAAGAAAAAAAACGCAATTCTACTGACATTTTAAGGGATAGTCTAAAATCTCAACAGCCACTAAAACCTAAAATGGAATTAGCTAAAAATAAGATTCAAACACAAAATAAAAAACTTGATTCAATGATGGAAAAACTAAAAGCGCGTGAAAAGGCGTACTTTGAACAAGTAATTTCTTCATTACAAAAGCATGATTCACAACAGGGAAAAATGATTTCTAATGAACTAGCCCAAGTCAGGAAGACTACTAGAACCATGTCCCAAATAAAATTAGCTCTTGAACAAGTCCACATGAGACTAGAATCTACAATAGATATAGGGGATTCAATGGCAGCTTTAGGCCCAGCAATGGGTGCTCTATCGAATATAAAAGGTAAAATAAACGACGTTTTACCCGAAGCTGATGGAGAATTGAATGAAATAAACACAACATTTAACGATATTTTAACAAATGCTAGTGGTATGGGAAATAATACATTTGATTTTAATAATTATGGAGAAGATGTTGGTAAAATACTAGATGAAGCTAGTTTTATTGCTGAACAAAGGACAGGTATGGACATACCAGATGTACCTCCTACTGGAGGAGGAGAAAGGGATATCCAGAAATCACGTTCAGTTGGAGAACACTCTGAAAATTATTAGTATTATATAATTAAATTCACTTTATTTTTATTCAAATAAATTAAGAAAAAAGTTTTAAGTGTCCAATTATCTCTTTTAGTTTAGAGAAATAGACTTTTTAAAAATTGTAATATTTAAAAATTATGATAAAACAATCAAATCAACTTCTTTATTAAAAAATACTTTTTTTTACTACAATGAAATTGATTAAATTCATGCATCAAGAATATTTGTTAGTAACTCTTATTTTATAATGCAAAATACATATTGATGAATATTTTTTATAAATATATAGTATAATTAATAAATAATTATTGAAATAATTAAATATACTTTTTACATAATTATTACACACTGTAGAACTGATAATAATAGAAAATATTCTTAACAAAATGGAAGCAAAGTTAAATAATTCAGATAACCTAGTGAGACTTACAGCTTTAAAAGAACTGCAAATGGAAGAAGATAAGGATCCATTCAAAATATTAATAGGAACTATTCTATCTGCTCGTTCAAGAGATGAAAATACATCAAAAATTGTACGTAAACTTTTTCAGAAATATAAGAATGCAAGAGAATTAGCCAATGCAGATCTGAATGATATCAAATCAATTATACATAGCATAGGTTTTTACAATACTAAAGCAGAAAGGATTAAACAGGTATCTAAGATCATTGTTGAAAAATTTCATGGAATTGTACCAAATGAAGTTGAAGTTCTTTTAGGATTGCCTGGTGTAGGAAGGAAAACTGCAAACTGTGTTTTAGTGTATGCTTTTAATAAGCCAGCCATACCGGTTGATATCCATGTTCATAGAATTTCTAACAGAATTGGTATTGTTAAAACACCGAATCCAAAAAAAACAGAGGAAGAACTAATAAAAATAATAGATAGAAAATATTGGTTAAGTTTAAATAATACTTTTGTAAGGTATGGACAAAATATTTGTCTTCCTATAAGACCCAAATGTGAAATTTGTAGTCTAAAAGAAGTATGTAACTATTACATGAATCAAAAAAATAATTAAAATTTAAGTGCCACGATCTCTTTTCTTAAATTTAAGTAAAACTAATACTACTGCTCCAACTAGAACCAACATGATGATAGGTAGAAAATACAATGGAGAATCTCTTGGATCACCATAAAAAAGATCAAAGGAAAGATAACCATCCAAAGTATTTATTGGAGAATCTGTATCATCCTTTCCATATACAGCAATTGATCCTAAACTAAAACCATTTAAAGATAATCTGTCAATGACAATTCTTTTACCATTAGTAACTGTTAAACCTTGATTATTAGCATGTCCTACCATAAGTGGGTCATCACGAGACCATCCATTAACATCTTGTTCGTGAACCTTTATATAACCAGATTCATTTGTATTAACAGCAACCCAAAATTTATCATTTTGTTCAAACATAGCTAATTCAATGAATTTTTCACTGGGTGGATTTTCCATCAATTTAATAATCGTTTTTGCTTCAGAAGAATTATTGTAAGTCATATTATTTGTAATACGTAGAATCCAACTGACGTCTTTAGGAGTATCATAAGTATAGATCACTGGATTCTTTCGATCTGTATTGGATACACTAAAAGGAAGAACAAAACTCTCATGACTTTTTGATTTTACTGCGTCGAATTTTTCTCCTATAGATTCAGATACATTTTGAGCATAAACAAAATGATTGGAAAAAAGTATTAGAAATATAGAAGCGACGGCAAATGAAGAAATTTTCAATAAATACAATAGAGAATTTGCATACATTGACTGCATTTTATATCATATTTTAGAGTAATATGAACGTAAATCAAAGATAAAAATCAGCAGAATAGATTAGTTAACAAATATTAATTTATATTGAATCCTTTAAATAAAATTACCAATAGAATTTAAAAAATAATAAGATTATAACTTGCATCAAGAAACAAATGGATTTTTGAATTTTATAATTACATCTGCAATTTCTGGTCTTAGTAGATGTTTTCCTGGCAATTCTCCAGAAGTGACCATCTTTCTCATTCTTGTCCCTGATAATTCTTCTTTATATTCTGAACCATGGGGACAATTTCTCTCATTAGCATATCCTAAGCATTTTTTACAGTAATAGAAGGCTGGAAAGAATATTGGTTGAATTCCTATATCTGGATATTCTTTAAAGATTTCATGAGCTGCAAAAGGATGATAATAATCACTTACACCAGCATGATCTCTTCCAACTATAAAGTGAGAACAGCCAAAGTTTTTTCTCATAATAGCATGATGAATTGCTTCTTTTGGTCCTGCATATCTCATTTCAGTATGAAGAGTAACAAACATTACCCTATTAGATGGAAAATAATTTTCGATTAACTTTATATAAGATTCAAGTATCACTTCGTCTTTAAAATCACCTGTTTTCTTTTTACCTATTAGAGGATTAATAAATATTCCATCATAGATATTTAAAGCTGCTTTTTGAAGCATTTCATGTGCAATATGTGGAATATTTCTAGTTTGAAAACCAACTATAGTTTTCCATCCTTTCCTTTTAATCTCTTCTCGAGTTTTTATAGGTTCCCCCCTATAATTTCTCAACTTATAGTTGTGTATCTTTTTATTAACATCAATTTTTCCAGAAACTAAAAATTCTTTCATTTTAAAGGTCTTAGATACGCCTGGATGTTTTTCATCAGCTGTACCGTATAATGCTCTAACCATGTCTAATTTATTGTACGAATAAAACTCATCGAAGTATAAGATTGCAAAATGGTCGCCATTATTCTTCAAAGATATTTCACGATAATCTTGTATTTTTTTTGCAATTGATTCATTCACATCTAAGACTATAGGAATTGTCCATGGTAATCCATTTTTTAATCTTCCAGCTCTCAAGATACTCTCAAAGTCATCTTTTCCAATAAATCCTTCCAATGGACTAAAAATACCATCTCCAATATTTTCAACATCGTTTCTCAAGTTATCATCAATTTCAATGGAAAACATATCCATGGCTTTGTTATTTTTTAATTCAAAAACTCTATTTACAAGTCGCCCCCCATGAGGCTCTGGAATATTATTTATAATATTATTTTGAATGTGTATATTATCCAATTTTTATCTGTTAAACTATTAATTGTATTATTAATTCTTTTTAAATAGCATTACAAGTTTTTTATAAACATTAAGGCTACTAACTGATTGACAAGTTAAAGCTTATATTATTAGATTTGTAATTTATATTTAGAAAATTTATTTAAAATTTTAAATCATTTATATGATCTTTACTCTATTTATTTGTCTGTTAATTTGTATAATATTTATAACTTTTTTTATCAATTATCTTAATAAATATAAAGATATCTTATCAAGTACCTAAATTAATCGACATATTTTTATAAAGGTATAATAAATACTTAAAATAAATCCAATCCAAAGCATATTGTCATAATACCTAATATTATTGCATTTTTGGAAAATTTTAGTATAATAAATTAAAATCTATCCTGAATAGTAGTAATTACTTTATTGATAAAATAGTAATACCTATAAAAGCTACAGATACTATAATGTACAAATAACAATTAACAAAATTGTTCATTAATATCATTGTATATAAAAATAAATTCAGATTTTTTTTGTTATGCGAGGATCAAGATGAAGTCCACATTCCTTTTGAAATGATTCCTCCCACCACCATCTGCCTGATCTATGATTTTCTCCTTTGCTTATAGCTCTAGTACATGGTTCACAGCCAATACTAGGATATCCCTTATCATGTAATTTATTATATGGAACCTCATTTTCCTTTATATATTTCCAAACCATATCTTCGCTCCAATCAGCAATTGGGTTAATCTTTAGAAGATTATTATGAGCTGAATCAATCTCAATTTTTTTAATATTAAAACGAGTAATAGCCTGTTCTCTTCTGAGACCCGTTATCCATCCATCAAGAGTTGTAAGAGCACGATTAAGTGGATTTACTTTTCTTATTCCACAACATAATTTTCTATTTTCTATACTTTCATACATAAGATTAAACCCTTTTCTACGTACCATTTCTTCGACTTCTTCTGAATTTGGAAAATATGATTCTATAGAAATATCATATTTTTTTCGTATTTCATCCATCACATCATAGGTTTCTTGATTTAATCTACCTGTATCTAAGGTCAAAATCTTTGTTTTAGTTTTATCTATTTTTACCATCATATCAATAATGACAACATCTTCAGCACCAAAACTTGATGCTAATGCAATTTTATTTCCAAAATTTTCAATTGACCATTTAAGAATATCTGTTGCGGATTTTTTTTCAAATTTATTGGCCAAATCAGATATAGCAGAATTATATTTGGAACTCTTATTTTCATTGCTTGAAAATGTAAAATTATCATCAGCTATAGCATGTACAAAATGAGATTCTATCATAATAATATAATCTATTAAAATTTGTATATATTTATTTTTAATACCTTTATCAGATACAGATTTAACAAAGTTATTGTAATTACTATTTAGATTATTGAAAAAATCAGATATGCAATTGTCTTGTTTTATTGACTATTTTACTGCAATAATCTTATTGATCTATTTTCAATATATAAGTTGAACTATTAATTAAATAAATTAATAAAAATACCTATATTTTAATATCATTATTATAATTATTACATAGATTATATTGAATACAGATTTTTGGGAAAATATTTATAAGTACAAAGAATATGGTTTTGAGCCACTTAATTGGCTTTCTACTTTTTCTAATGAAATCGATTCAGACCTTTTAGAATTCTCTCTAAATAAAATTAAAGGAACAAATTGGAAAATAACACCAGATTGGATTGATTCATTTTACAAGAGTGAAGGAAAAAATCCTGAAATTACAAGAAGAATTTATAATTTATCCGAATCTTCCCTACAACAAAGCGAGACAGGTATAAAAAAAGCATTGGCAATTATACAACTGAATAAGGAAATTGCAGTTAATCAAGAAAAGCGTTTAAACATACTCTCAAATTTAATAAATAGTATTAAATCAAAATGTATAACCAAAAAAATAACTGCGATAAATACATCTTCCAACAAGCAATTCGCATTATTAGATTTTATTGAAACAAGAAGAGGAAATAAAGTAGGATATATTCTTGCTAATAATTATATTACACAGGTAACTGATGTTTTATGTTCTCCTGAATCTGAAATTCATTGCAAAGTAACAGTATCTGGAGTAATTGAAAATCTGAGTTTACTAGGATGTACAGAAGAATTTAAAATTTTCCCAATTTATGATGCACCTAAAGAAGAAATACTTGATGATATGAGACAAAATTTTGATTCAATTACATTATCAAATAATATTTACATGGAGGACTATAGTTCTTTGAAAATTGGTAATTTATTTTTTGGAGCTACTGCTACTGCTACAACACATAGAGAAATTCCTACAAGATATAATGAGATAGAAGAGGAAATGAATATTATAATTACTGACAAATTTGGTTCTATAATTCCTTTAACTCTATTTTTATTAACAAGAATTAGTGAGGAAAACATACCCATTTTTGAGAAGCAAGGCATATTTATTAAGGAACTGGAAAACGAAAAAGACAAGATCATTAATAATTTGAGCCATCCAAGATTCGAGCTTGGAAAGATAATAAACAAATATTGTCCTGAATTTGATGGGAAATTTGATAAGTCTTCACATATTACTGCAGTATTTCCAATTTTAACCAAAGGAATTCTAGCTATCAAAAAATTAGCAGATTATATAGGGAGTGAAATAATCATAGATAAAATTCCGATTAAAAATAGGGAAATGTCTGCCTATGCTGTTAAAGAGTATTTTTTACAACATTCCACTTCGTCATTAAATGGTTGTCATGCTATAATAGCATCAAAAGAATTGACTGATTCGATAATCCAAGATTTGAAAAAAATCCATCTAGAACCAGAAGTTATTGGAAAAGTTGGAAAAAAAGACAAACCAGTTCCTTAAATATCAGAGATACAGATATTGATAAATATATTATTAGAAAATCAAAAATATATAAAAAAATTAGATCCTATAGAGTCAAAGGATATGAAAATAAGGACAAATAGGCAAGGAATTTCTCCTTCTTCTAAGCTATTAACGGCTGCCAATAACAATTTTTAACTAAATTAATCAAACTAATAGTAAGATTTACGGCCAGATTTATCCCTATAAACTTTTCCAAATTCTAACATGACAGATAATTGATTCTCATTGAATACAGTACCATCTTTGCAAACAAGTTTGTCATTTATGCAACAACTTGCACAAATTCCTATTCCACATTTCATATATCTTTCTAGACTAGCCTGAATTCGAATGGAATGAATAACAGATAAATCATAAATATTTTTCATCATAAGTTCGGGACCACAAGTATATATCATATCAAATTTGTCTTTCTTTATGATACTTTTTAAAGCATCTGTTACCTCTCCTTTTATTCCATAACTTCCATCTTCGGTAGTAACAATTAGTTTATTACTAGCTTTACATAATATTTCATTTGCAAAATTGTTAAAAAGTATTTCATCCTTTGTTTTTGCACCCATAATTATTGTACATTTTCCTTGAAGTTTGTTAAATATAATAGCAAGTCGCATTAATGGAACCAAACCCGTTCCACCGCCTACTAATATAGGATTTTTGAAATTCTTGTTTATACTAAACAAGTTTCCATATGGTCCTCGTATTCCTATCACATCATTTTGTATCTTTTCTAAAGAGAGGTAGAACCAATACCATTTTTACTACTGTGATTGCTGCATAATCCTATCTTATTTGAAAACATTACACTCATTGGAAGTTCTTCAATTCTTGGAATCCATACCATTAAGAATTGTCCAGGTTTTGCATTTGAAGATAACTTATCATAAAAAACAAAGTCTTAACCGATGGTGTTTCTTCAATTACATGCTCTATTACAACGGTTCGTATTTTATCAATATTGGTGTGCAATTCCAATAATCTCCTTTATACTCTTGTGACCTTTTTTTTCCAAATATCCACTAATTCCTTAAGTTTATTTTATTGAATGCTTTAAGCCATGATATCCAATTACAGAACCTAACTCTATAGTCGTTGCACCCGCCAAAATGTATTCTACTGCATCTTCCCACGTGATGATTCCACCACATCCAATCACAGGAATAGTAACTTTATTAGAAATTTCATAAACACATCTAATTCCGATAGGTTTTAATGGAATACCAGATAATCCTCCAATTTTATTGCTGAGAATAGGCATTCCAGTCTCAACATTGATTGCCATTGCTCGAATAGTATTTATTGCAGTTATTGCATCTGCTCCTGATTCTTGAATTATCGTTGCAAGTTTTAATACATCAGTATTTCCTATTCCAACTTTGATAATTATAGGTTTTTTGGTTTTTGATTTAATAGTCTTTATTATATTAATTACTAGTTCTAAATCATCACCGACTTCCATACCCATCTTAGCAACATGTGGACAAGATAGATTAATTTCGTATCCTAATATATTCAACTTATCAAATTTTTTTATTAGATTTGGAAATTCTGAGGCACTTGATCCAACAAGACTAACAATAAGTGGAAAGTTTGATTATTGATAATTTCATTTGCAAATGCATCAGATCCTGGATTTGAAAGTCCTATAGCATTTAGATAACTTTTTTCGCCCAGAGAAACAACTGTAGGACCTTTATAACCCTCTAGAGGACTAACACTTATTGATTTACTAACTATTGCTCCTAATCCATCATTGTATAATCTATTGAAAATTTCTTGAGAAATTCCTAAAAATCCTGAAGCAAGAAGAAGTGGATTTCTAAAATGGATTCCTGCAACCTCAATAGATAGCATATTAGAGGATTCATAAACACTTTTAACATTAGTTGAACTTGAATAATTCTTCAATTTCTAGTTGTTCTAATAATTTAATATCTTATTAGTTGTTCGTTTTAGACTTTTTTAAGATTTAAAATAATTTAAATTTTAATAAAAAATGAATCAAAGGAAATTAAGAATTAGTTTTATAAAGCAGTAAATATCAAAATTTTAAATAGAATTATATTTTACTTTATAGTAGACAAGATAATAAAAATAAGAATAATAATGTTTCTTAGATATTCTTACTAATTAAATTCATATAGATTTTAATGTAAAAGAATAGATCAGTCAATTAATAACAATCTCCTACATTTTTGTCTGAAGATTTGAAAAGATATACATTTAATATAACTTTGAATGATTTTATAACTAAATGTCTGGCTTCTTTGATCCGCATATTCATATGTATTCTAGAACCACTGACGATTATGATGCTATGTCTAAAGCAGGAATAGAAGTCATAGTACAGCCTTCTTTTTGGCTTGGAGGTCCAAGAACTTTTGTTGGAACTTTCATTGATTATTGGGAACATCTTATATCATTTGAAACTACAAGAGCTAAACAATTTGGAATTGAGCATTTTGTATGCATTTCCGTAAATCCGAAAGAAGCTATTCAAAGACCATTAGCATTAGATGCACTTGAAGCAATGTTAAAGTTCATCGATAGAGAGAGGGTTGTAGCAATTGGTGAAATTGGATACAACCTAATAAACGAATTAGAAGAGGAAATATTTATTAAACAACTTGATATTGCATCAACAAAACAAATTCCGATTATGATCCATTTACCTCATGAAAATAAAACTAAAGGAATAGAGAAGGTTGAAGAAATCCTGAATCAAGATTATAATAAATATGACAGAAAGAAAATCCTAATAGATCATAATACTGAAGAAACAATTAAAAAAACACTGGAAATGGGATCATGGGCAGGTCTTTCAGTTTATCCAATAACCAAACTTTCACCAAAGAGAGCAATGGACATGATAAGAAGAAATGGATCAGACCATATAATGATAAATAGTGCTGCTGATTGGGGAATTTCTGATCCATTAAGCGTTCCATTAGTTGCTAGAGAAATGAGAAAAGAAGGATTTAGTAAAAATGAAATAGAAAAAGTTACAATGTATAATGCATTTGACTTTTACAAACAATCAGATAAATTTACATGGAATCCACAAATTTGATACAGAATTAAGTAGGAGATAATTGTTTTATAATTACAATTAGGAAAATGAAATTAGCTTTTAGTTCAAATGCTTTTAAAAAATTTTCTCTTGAAAATGCTATAAGAGAAATAGCTAAAATAGGTTTTAAAGGAGTAGAAATTCTTGGTGATATACCTCATGCGTATCCCCCTGAGTTTTCAGAAGAACAAATAAAAAAAATAAAAAATCTAATTTCAGATTTAAATATAGAAATTTCTAACCTTAATTCATTTGCATTATATGCAATAGGTGATGTTTATCATCCATCATGGATTGAATCTGATAAGAGATTAAGGGAAAAGAGGATTCAATATACAATTGATTGCATTTGTCTAGCAAAAAAATTAGGTATAAAAAATATGTCTACTGAACCAGGAGGACCAATTAGCATACAAGAGAATAAAATAAAATCAGACATAATTGTTGAAAATATTTGTAAAAGGTTTAAAAAAAGTTGAAAATATTGCAGAAAAAAACAATGTAAAGATTCTAGTTGAACCAGAACCTTCACTACTAATTGAGAATTCCTATCAATTTTTACAGTTAATGAGATAAGTATATTCAGATACATATAAAATTAAATTTTGATATTGGACATTTTTATTGTGTAAGAGAAGATCCTGCTGAGACTATATTAAAATTAATTGATTATATAGAACATTTTCATCTTGCGGATATAGCAAGTAATAGAATTCATAATCATCTCCTACCTGGAATGGGTTCTATAGATTTTGAACAAGTTGTTGATACAATAAAAAATATTGGTTATAAAGAATTTGTTACCATTGAACTATATCCATATCAAGATAACCCTATTGGGGTTGCAAAACAATCTTACGACTATTTAAAAGTATTTATTTAAATAATTATAACTTTTGTCTTTAATTCCAATTTTAGTTTTTCTATAAAGTTTTTAGATAATCTATTATTAAAACATAATAAATAATTGAAATATTTCACGTAGTATTATAAATGATAAATATTTGTTAAATGATTGAACTATCGATTAAACTAAATAACTCAAGTTAATTTAATCAATAATAGTAATAATAAAATAGAACATTCAACAAATTAATAATTATTAAATTTATATAGTAAATCTTATATGTTACGGTCATATACGGTAGCAGAATGCCTAAGCCCGGTTTTAAATCAATTACAGTAAGTGAAAATATTTATAAAAAGTTTTTTAATATCTATGAAAAAAGGAAGAATGATTTAGAACTAAAAGGAATAACAAGTTTTTCAGGATATCTAACAAGCATGATGGAAGAAACGATGTTAAAGCATGAGGCATTTGCTAAACAAGCCCCTTTTATGGAAAAAATTTCAATTGACTCTGATCGAGTAATAATAAAAGATAATAAAAGAAATAGAATAGCAGAAGTTATTTTAAGAAATGGAGAATTAATGTGTTTATTAGATGAAAAAATAGATTGTGTTCATATAGGGTTTGTTTATTCTATTCCCGAGGTTTACATTGTACTAAACAGTAAAGGAATGAAAGCTCCAAAATCATTGCATTGAAAATTTTTATAATTAATTATCTTCCACATTGATAATCAATTTAAATAAATAATAAGAAATAATTAATATTTATAGTTGGACAATATCTTTTTCTCAATTCCCTTATTACTTCAAATATTAGATTTATTTGGTGTAATGGTATTTGCTGTAACAGGTGCGTTAAAAGCAATCCAATACAAAATGGACATTGTTGGCGTTATAATATTAGCTAGCAGCACAGGTTTAGTCGGGGGAATAATCAGAGATATTCTTTTAGACAGACTACCACCTAAAATTATATTAGACCCATATTACCTAACTATTGCAGTAGCTACAGGTGTTATTGTATTTTTTTTACATCCCTTTTTTAAGGAACGGGAAAATTTATTTTTAAAATTTGACGCAATAGGTTTAGGAGTTTTTAGTATCATAGGCTCCAGTATTGCTTACGAAATGTTAGGATTAAATTTCCTTGCCATGGCCATATCAGGAATTTTTACTGCCATTGGAGGTGGAATAGTAAGAGATGTTTTTGTTAAAGAAATTCCATTAGTATTTATTAAAGAATTATATGCATCAGCAAGTTTTTTAGGAATACTAATATTTTTTATTCTATTATACTTTGATTCCAATTACAATATTTCCATGATTGTCTGTATAGTTATCATTACATTATTTCGACTGTTAGCAATGAAATATAATTGGAATCTACCAAAAACATATTTAAGAAAAGAAAGAGAGTAATTACAAAATTCTATTTAATTTCCATAATGAAAAAAGATAATGAACTTCAACATGAATTCTTGAAAAGCATACTGAGCCAATATCAAGACCAAAAGCAAAGGCAGATCTCTAGTATAAGTATTTCCTTTAAATAATACCACTGTAGATGTCGAATCTGCAGTGATTAGGATAGAATGTCCAGATAGAAAAGAATAATTAATGCCTAAAGAAATTAGTGTATGCAATTCAATCACAAAAGATCTTGATCTTTCAATATAACCTTTATTTATAGAAACAATAGGAATTAATATCAAAAATGATATTCCTGCTAAGACTACTTTTTTTCCATTTGTGTCTGCAATATAAACATCATCATTAATACAAATAGTAAAAAAATTCTCTTCAATATAGAAGTAATCAAAATCATAGTGATTAACTTGTAGAGATAATTTTAATGAAATTTATTTATTGTAATAAGAGCCTATCCGAAAACACCTCCTCTCTTATAAGTTATCCAAGCACAGACAAAATGTGATATTGCAATATAGTTATCTTCCTTCTTTTCCCATCTAATCAATAATCGCCTGAATCGGTTCATCCGTGAGTGTGTTCTCTCAACTACCCACATCTTCTTGCTCTATATTTTGGTATCCTTCTTCTCTTCTTTTTGTTACCATTATTGTAGCCTTCTCCTCTCTTGCAAATATGCATGGTATAACCATATTCCTCAAGTAACTCATATACCTCAGGATAGTCATAACCCTTGTCAAGACAGATGTGTTGTTGTTGGGTATTTGTTGTAGATGATGATGATGGTGGTGGTGGTGGTGGTCTGCAAACCACTATACTCTGAAGAGTTGCTTTTGTCATCTTCATATCATGTCTGTTAGCACCATCTACAGTAATTCCAAGAGGAATGCCCTGACCATCTACAAGAAGGCTACGTTTGGTACTTGATTTACTTCTGTCTGTGGGATTTGGTCCTGTACTTTTTTCCCCCAAGAGGTGCTTTTGTTATTGCACCATCCATTGATTGCCATTTCCAGTTGATACCAACTTTTTTATCATATATTTTTAGACCATCAATCCACATACGTTTGAATACGCCATCTTGTCTCCATTCCTGAAACCTGTCATGTACAGTACTGGATGCACCAAGACTTCTTTGTGGTAATGCTTTCCACTGACATCCAGTACGTGTAATGTAGAAGATAGCATTCATTGCCTTTCTATCATCCATTCTTGGACGACCTGTCTTCTTCTTCTTCTTCTTTCTTTTGGGTTTATGTACAAGAAGAGGGAAAATTTTTCATCTTTGTTACGCTGGATGTACAGAATCTTGTTGTATCCACGTTTCATCTCCTTTCTATATTTACCACGCGTTTTCCATACTGGTACTTTTTCATATCTTGGAGGCATGATACTGAATCCATGTAGTTTCTCTCTTACAAGTACATGATTTTCCTCACTATCGTAGCCTTTATCTGCAACAACTGCCGATAATGGTTTTATTTTTGATATTCTTGTTACAATAGGTTTGGAGTCTATATTGTCATGTCTTGTTGTTGGAGCTCGTCTTACCTTGACCTTGCAGATTATCTGTTTTAGAACATCTGCACCAATAGATAATTTAGCATATTTCTTTCTCTTTAATTTGGCTCTATCTGTATAATATTCTGATGCATGTGTTATTTTGAATCCAGTTGAATCTATTCCAGCAAATATGTGTCTTGTACCTGTGAAGAGGATAAAAGATGAGATTATCCTTTCTAATAACACTATATTGATTCTATCAGTGAATTTCTGTAATGTTGTATAATGTGGTATCCTGGACAACTGGAGAAACAACCTCAAATAGTATGCTTCAACAAGCCAGTCTGTAAACATTCTATAACTCTTACCTTCATATTGTCTTATTGTAACAAGGACAATGTGTTGCCATACCGTATAGATGTGGTTGCTCTTTCTATGCAAGTATAATGGAATCCTACAATGTTTTAAAATACGAAATAATTGGTCTGCTAATCTAACATATTTGGATTGTTGTTTATTCAATAATTAACTGTATGATGTTGTTAGCTATGATGGTTTCTACAGAGCCTAACAAAGCCATAGTTATTTATAATAATTGTAATTATTTTTTAAAGAAAAGTTATATTATAATTTTTTGTAATAATAAAGAAATTGATAATATTTAACGTAAAACAGTTTTTCAACATTTCAATCTTCTCTATAAAAAGTATCAATTAAATCTGTTATTCTTTTATCGAGAATATTATAATGAGAATCTGTTAGCTTTCCCCTTTTAAATAAATTAGTTATTTCTTTTTGAATATCCTCTAATTGTTTAACTCCTTCTACTTTATCGTTTTTTAAAGCATGATAAGTAAAATCTATTCTATTCATGCTTTTGTTTAGATAACTTCTTTCTCTTTTTCTATAATACCAACCTGCAAATATGGAGGTAAATCCTACTATAGCAGCTACCATTCCTATATAGGCTTCAGTTGAAATTGAAGGTTTGAAATTAGCCATCAATAAGTTGTTTTCTGTGACATTTAAAATTAGAGGATTTGTATTGTTTGAGATTATATTTGTCATATTTGACCAAAAATCAAATGAATATCCTCTTGAAGCATGAGCAGTACATTTTATTTCACTGTTTATAGGGTGTAATAAGAAATTTTGTGATTGTAATTTTGAATTGTTACATTCAATTGTACCTGAATTCTTTGGATTTATTTCTATAGATAATCTGACAACAACACTATCAGTTTGTCCACTAATTACAATGACACCATTCGAAACAGTATTTGTCATATAGATTAAATTTGTATTAGGATTAACAGATAATTTACTAGCTATAAGTGGAAACGTTACTTTTATAGGTATATCAAGAATTGGATCATTATTACCACTATTTTTATTAATATTTGATTTAACTGATAATTCTCTTATTTTTTTATTAGTTACTCCATCTATTATAGATACAGCGACATCGTCACCATTATGAGAGACATAAACTTTATTTGTTAATGGATTTACTACTGCATCCACAGGATATTTTGCAACTTTTATTGTTGAGATAACTTTATTGGTTGTTCCATCTATTACAGATATAGAATTAGAAAGATAATTTGTAACATAAATCAAATTCGTTTTATAATTTATATTGATTGCTGTAGGCATATTTCCAACTGCAATTTTGTTAATAATCTTATTTGTTGTTCCATCTAAAACAGATAACGTATTGTTTATAAGATTAGAAATATAAACTAGATTTGTTAATGGATTAACTGCTACACCATAAACAAATTCATTCAATTTTATGGTCTCTCTAACTTTATTATCTATACCATCTATAATTGATAAAGATTTGGAATCAAGATTAGTAACATATACCATATTAAGTGATGGATTTATTGATATTCCAACAGGAGACTCTCCAACATTGATATTTGATAGTCTTTGATTTGTAGAACCATCAATAACAGAGACAGTATTCGACTCTCTATTAGTAATATATATGCGATTATTAAAAGGATTTACTTCTAAATCATATGGAAAATTATCTACTTGAATTGTACTTTCAATGATATCTTGTACTACCATCAATTACTGAAATAGAGTTAGAAAATTGATTGGCAACATATAGTTTGTTAGTAACTGAGTTTACTCCTATTCCAATTGGATAGCTACCTACAGGCAAAACTGATTTGCCGAAACTATCAGGAATAACCTTTTTTTCTTCAATTTGTGGATAAATAAATGATATTGGTATCTGAAGTATCAATAATATTATAAACAAGATAAAATAATACAATGAAAATCTTTGAATTAAGAAGCCATCCAACAAATTATCATTCTATCTATAATGGTATAAAAATAATATTTATTCAAACAGCCATTATATAACCGTCGTTTATACAATGATTAGTTAAATTTTATATAAAAGGGTTATAATCCTTTATAAAAGAATAAGTATTATAATCTAATATATAACCTTATTAAAATGAACAATTTTTCATTTTTATCATTCATGATATTAGGATTATTTGTTTATGCAACTTCTAATTTATATCAATCACTTTCAGTTGAAGAGGATGATTCTTCTCAATTAAACAATAATAAAGAACCAAATAATGATTTTTTTAATAGTCTAAGCAGAACGCTTCCTAATATTGAGGAAGATCCATCTAATAAAAAGGAGGAATTAGATAATGAAGGAATAATATTTGACAATTTGAATACAGCAGAGCCCATTAACGAAGAAGGTAGTAGTAATGATAAAAAAACAGAATCTAATGAACAAGAAATTAGAGATAGCATAACAGAGTCTTTGAATAATGGATTTAGTGATGATAATCAAGAAACAGAGATTATTAGTGATAAAGGTAGTAGCGATGATATTAGTGATAAAGGTAGTAGCGATGATATAGAAGAGTCACCTAGTAATGAAGATAACGACAATGAGGATAATGACAACATAGATAATAGTGAAACTAAATAAGATATAAAATTCATGAAAAGGAATTTATTTTGATTGTACCATATTATTAACTAGTCATGAAATTTATAATATATTCTAAATATATAATTCCATCTTTGATTATATTGTTTTTTTTAATTATACTAGTACCTAATGAATCATATGGAGAATTTCCAATTTCAATTGTGGATCAAAAAATCTTCCAAGGTTTAAATGGAGATTGGAATTTAGTTGGTGTAG
Source organism: uncultured Nitrososphaerales archaeon (assembly GCA_963840085.1). Classification (GTDB taxonomy): domain Archaea; phylum Thermoproteota; class Nitrososphaeria; order Nitrososphaerales; family Nitrososphaeraceae; genus TH1177. The sequence continues at coordinate 55,395 of CAWIYT010000123.1, read as the reverse complement.
TACAAAATAATGAAGGTACGCCTTTAGAAGTTAAAGTGGGTGTAAATATAACTAAACCAAATAACGTATCTTCAATTTTAACAAGCAACACATTTACTAATGTAATATATCCATATACAGCTGCTCCATTTAAATTTACTATTAGCAGTAACGAGTTATTTAAGGGATTGGCCTATCCTATTGAGACAAAAAAAATAGCAAAGCCATTCTTTATGGAATTAAGACAGAATTATTCAAACCTTGCTACTGATGATGATGAAAAAGCTCTAGTTGGTACAATAAAAAATAAAGGCTTCAATATAATTAAAAATGTTGCAGTATATGCTTCGGTACATTCAATCAATGGTACTCAAATAGATTCTGTAAAAAGCACCGTAATTCCAGTAATTTATCCTAATGAAGAAGTTAGTTATAAAATTATTCCTGATGATGCGATAAAGGATGATGTTTACTTCTATAGTTGTGCTGGATTCGATATCAATGCTCCTATATCTACACTGGATATTGGAAATGGAGAGCATATTGATTTCAATTTAGAAAGTGCTTCTGCTATTAGCAACTTTAGATATGAAAATTCATCAGATAGTATTATTTTTCAAATTAAACCATATAATCCAGTAGGGGGACCATCAATCTTTGAAGTTCCACAAATTTCTTCAAACCAAAAAATAGATATTTTTTTGGATGGGAAACAATATGAAAATAAAATAGTTACTATGGATGGTAAAACAATTAGTATGAATATATTTATTCCAAAAGACAAACATGAAGTAAAAATATCAGGAATAAGAAATCAAATTTAAAGCTTTATAAGTAATATTTTTATCTCCGATAGATAAAGTCATGTAATTTTTTTCTTTTTTGTTTTTTAACAATATCTTCTTCTTTTTCTTCTTTGGCTTGTTGTATTTCTGAATCCATTTCTACGAAATAGAAACATAGTTTCATTCAATTAGTAATAACAGAGATGATTGCTGAGCTGTTTTTCAAATAGAAAGACCAGGCGAATATAATTTCAAAACATGATAGATATCGCATGAAGACATTCTTTCCAACATAAAGACAAGGAATAGTTTTCAAACTATAGTCATATCGGTAAATAAACAGAGCCTAAAAAAATAGACAATAATCAACAAATAATAAAATATCTCCTTTCGTAAAAAATTTCATAAAAATTACAATTTAGTTCTATTTATTTATAAATAATCAAAATAATTATGAAAGCGTCCAAAAGAACAAGAAATAAGAAAAATAATTTATATTTAAAAAAAGAATATTTAGAGGAATCCAAAGGCTAAAATATTTTTGTAAATATTTTAAAAATATCTAAAAACTATTAATATTTGTATTTTTGAATATAGTGATATATGAGTTATGATAATTTATGTAAATCTATATTAGATCTAGACTCTAAAATAAGATTTGCAGGAATATGTGATGAATCTGGAGAGATAAAACATGGTGGTCAGAAAGAAGGAGTAGAAAATATCCTAAGTAATGAAGAAACAAGAAAATCAAATTTACAGGCTTTAGCAAGATGGGGATTGAGGAATTCCTTATCTCCGAAAATTGGAAAAGGAAAATATGCTATGGCAGAATATGAAAAAATTAAACGAATTACGATTCCATTAGATGATGATCACTTATTGCTTATTACCACAGAAGTAGAAGCAGATCATGCACAAATTATTAATAATGTCTTGAAGTTATTAAGTGCAAGTTCATAAATGGCAGAAGCCTTTGTTTTAATTACCTGTAGCAAAGGTCAGGAAGAAAAAATATTAAAATGAATCAAATGGAATAGAAGAAATATTGACAGTAAAAAGGATTCAAGGTCCATATAATATCCTTATCAAAATAAAATGAGAGACAATTGACAGGATAAAAGAAACAATTACATCAGAAATTAAAACAATTGATAAAATTCGTTATACTTTAACATTGAAAGTTAAAATATGAGGAATAAGTAGGAGCTCAATGCCATAAAAAATATAGATATTGTTTAATTCTTCTTACATCAGCTAAATTTATATAAATATAGTGTCTTAAAATAATTTTTAATATTATATCAATTTTTCGGATTTAGCAATCCATTGTCCTGATTTTTTGTCTAAGATCAGACTGCCAATTACTGTTCCTTTTTTATATACTTTTGCTATTTCTTTATTAGCACCAATCAATGATAGAAAAAAAGAATCTTTTTGATGATAACCAGATTCAACCACTTTTGTTGATAATTTACTACTGACCTTAATTATTAAACTTCTAGCAACAGACCAATCACCTTTCCAAGAAAAAATTTCAAAATTACCAAAATTTTTGGTGTTTAATAAGTATCCTTCTAATTTTGCTTCGAATTTTTTCTTGTTCTCTGATGCATAGGAATTCATCCATTTTATCGCTTCTTCCGCCTTTCGGTCCTCTATACCAAAGTTGTCTGCATTTGCCAAGATATAGAACTTGGAAGATATATCTATTAAACAGTACCATTTTTATTATTTATTTATTTATTTAACAAATTTCTTTTTTTTGTATAATAAGAGAAAATTATTAAGTGTTTAGTTTTTAGTAAATTCAAAATTAATTATTCTAATCCTTTCAGGATCTCCATTAAATGTCTGAAGAAATGAGGTCATATAATTTTCTTGGTATCCTTCAAAGTCATTTAACACAATAAATCCTATTGACTGAAAAATTTGTTTTAAATTATCAACTTCTTTGTAAAAGCAATCATTCGATACAGGTTGAAATAATTCATCAGTTATTTCTGTTATTAGTATAAATAATCCTTTTTTCAGTAATTTTTTATAGACAATTTTATAGAAAATTTCCCATTCTTTTCTATAATTTTTATCTATATATTTAGGATCAGGAAGAACCGATATAATTTTATAAATAGATTCATCTTCAAATAAAGGTAGAACATCCTCAAATGAAAAATTTAGTAACATAACATTTGGCGATTTGATATTATATTTAGCTTTATTAAAATACTCCTCTTGTATTTCTATACCAATAAAGTAATAATCATGATTTTTTTCAGAAAGTGATTTTATTAAATTACCATCACCTATTCCTAATTCCACTACTAATTTTTTATTTTTGGGAATATTATTAAAGAATTTTTTATTCATCATTAAGGAATGATATTTAGCTTATTTGTATTTTATCAAAATGCAATCTAATTATTAATTTTTTTCAATATCATTAATTTAAGAAATATATAAAATGCTTCATATGAAAAGGAGAAAATTTAAATTTATTATTTAGAATATGATCAAAACTATACTCAATAACATTAGTCCGTAGACCTTAAGAGATATTTTGTTATGTCTAGTTGGAATCTTTTGGTTCTATAATATCCTGTTATTGTATATCTGAGATTCTTGAAATTGGAGTAATAATTAGATAGAATGTAATACTTACCTTGTCTTCAGCATTCTTCTACTGCATTAAACTCTGGTGATCCAACAGGAAAATAGTCCATTCTGATAGTATCTTTATTTGCATCAAAAACTTTCTGGTGATTTTAGAACAGTGTGGTTTTGCTCTATCAGCAAATACTATACATTTACCAAATCTTTTCTTTATCTGTTGTAAATAATCAACAAAAGTAATACTGTTAAATTCATCGTATTGTTTGAATAACTGTTTACTATCTAAAGATAGACAGCCAAATACAATTGTTCTTTTGCGAGAACCAGTAACTGTAACTATCGGTCTTTTTCCTGCAGAAATTCATTTTTTTCTTCTTATCAGATAATCATATACAAATATAGATTCATCCTGTATAAGTACAGTCCAGTCTGATTTTAAAATGACTAGAATCCGTTTTACTCTTTTTTGAATTTCTTTTTGGCTTTTATTGAAGCAGTATTTACGAATCTTTTTTGTGGTACTTTAGGTTTAAAGCCCCATTTGTGTAATAGACGATAAATATGTACTTCATGATATCTAACTCCAGTTTTGTTGTAAATAAGATCCATAACCTGTCTGAAATCCCATCCTGTATTACTATCTGTTAGTTCTTTTTGTATCTTTACCATTATCTCTTTTGGTACGATCTGGAGGTCTACCACTTCTTTCCTTATCTTTCAATCCATCTAATCCATTTTCATTATATCTCTTGTACCACTTGTATGCTCATGCTCTACATTTATGCAATTCTTTTGCTATCTCCTCTATGTGCTTTTTGTCTTCTACTATATACGTCTAATAAGCAGTATTCTTTCTTTTACATCTGCATCTTTTTCTCTATTATATGCTACATCTAGTTTAGATATTCTCAACAATTATTGAATGTCTATATAGATAACAGTGAGCTAAAAATGTATCTACGAATTTTAGTTAGTCAGTATAATATATCTTAATTCTGTTTATATTGAACTATCTTTTTAATGAGAATGGATTAAAACTACAGATATATATTAATTAAAAAAATTGCAGCTAATAAGATACCTGTCCTCTTATTTCACCTTCAGGATGATCTCGGCTTTGAACATATACATATGATTGACCATGTTCAAATACTTTGATTAATTCACTAAATGATGAATTTTTTAGAGGACTTTTTAGATCTTTTTCTTCTAATACTCCTTCAACTGACAAGCCAGGTCCTTCTCTACAATGTCCTTTTCCCTTTTTTTCATTACACAAGGATAAGACAGTAGGGCCATTTTCACCAGGTGTTCCCAGATGTATTTGAATTATTTCTACATCATCACCTTCTTCATAACTCATACCTTCCAAGAATAACTTAAAAGATAATTCCTTAGAAGAAGAATCAACAGAAAGATATACTATACCACTAGAATCTGGATAATAGTCTCTTTTATCAGATACAATTTGATAAGGATCCAATTGGACAATAAATTCATTTTTGTATTTATTTTGATTGTTATAAACATAATCCTCTAATAATTATTTTTATACTTTAAGTAACTAAATGATTGCTGATTGTTGTTATTATTATTATTTATATTAAGATCATCGCCATATCCATTAGTATTATGAGTGTTAGTACCTTGATTAATATTATCATTATCAGATATATTAGGATAGAAGTAGTCATTATCAATTGCTATTTCTAGGTTTTGACTAATAGATTGATTTATTTCTTTAAATCCAACAGCATTTTGATATGTTATATAAAAAAGAATTAACAAATTAAAAATAGTAAAAATCACAATAAAGATGAATAATTTTGAATTCATATTACTAAAGAATGAATAAGATATTTGAAGAATTTGTTAGATCATATAGCTACATATTGCAATATAATTTGATTCTTAGCATGATAATATATTAGATTACATAAGTAAATTTAATTAAAAAAGATTAATTTGTTTTATTAATAAAGATTATGTATTTCTGTATTCAGGAAAAATTTTCTAGAAACCACATTCAGTAAATATATATTAAATAATCAACCCATTCTACTTGATAATATTATAATTATCAAATGCATCTAGTTAATTTATTCTGTAACTTATTAAATACAAAAATATCAGTTTTATTAAATTCTTCAGTTATACTTAATGATATTGATATTTTTAACAAATATATTACTAGATTATATTATTTATTTTTATCATAAATTTTTAAAATTTAACGTTTCCGTTTTGCCATATTTCTCACAAAGATACTGAAATTTGGAAATTTTTTCTGGTATAAGATTACCATTTAGATCATAGAGTTTTGAAAAGTTAGCACGCAAAATTAGATTTTCATTAGAATCAAAAAATCGAATACTAAAACTTTCACGATTGTGAGATGTATTAAATTCTCTTATGAACTTTGCACTTGCAATCTCATTTATATTGATATGAATATGCCATGGAGAACTTTCATCTCCTATTGTAGCCCATTGGTCTCTGATTTTAAATTTCATATTTTCTTGTAGCCGAGCTTCACAGATTCCTCCGGAATTCTTAATAGAAAAAGTTATATCAGATTGTAGTAGAATATCACAAATTAAATTTTCAAAGGATTGAGAAATCACAAATCAAAGGTAATCAATTCCATTTATAAATATAATTTGAAAATAACTATTCTAATTTTCAAAAAAATACAATAAAGAAGAAGATAATATTAGATAAATTATAATTTAGATCTACTAAAGAAAAAAAGGGTAGAGTAATTTTGACCTACGCTGTACTAGACCAGATAGAAGTTTGTGTTGTATTTAGAAATCTAATAATCACAATATTATTGAAACAGTGATAATCCTAAGCAAATAGAAATATACTTACATAATAATTAATTTACATTTATTTGGGTCTAGAAAATATCTAAAATATAACCACGATGTCTACACAACAGAAAAAACGCTTTCCAAAAAAACTGCTCTTGTTATCCTTTACATCACTAGCTTTGATATATACAATAATGCTGATAGGAGTATATATTTCATCATCATATCAAGACTTATCTTGTCCCGATTGGCCATTATGTCTTAATGGTTTAGGCATTCTCAGTCCAGAATATCTTTTTGACCACATACATCGAATGTTGGTACTAATTACCACTGGTTTTATTTTTGCAACAGCTATTTATGCCTATATTCATGCAAGGTCAGTTAGTACAACTGCAATCATAGCAGCTATCATAGTCAGTATTCAAATAATCTTGGGTATGGTCATGGTAACTTCAAAATTACAACCACTACTAGTCGCATCACATCTTGCAACGGGAATATCATTATTTGCAATGTTATTGTTGACTTTTATCTTCTCATACAGAGAAAGAAAAGATTCAATATCTAATTAGATAAGCAAGAAGAGAAAATTATTATTATAAATTACTTTTCCATATTATCAGAATTATCATTGTTTAGATTGACAAGTTCACTGTAACCTTCATTAAATTCTTTATGTAAATTCTTTAATAAATTAATAAATTGTGAATCCTTTGATAATTGTAATTTCATTTTGTTTTCCAATTCATAGAGTGTAACTTTGACATCATCATTTAGATTTGGATTAATTGCCAATAAATTAGTCTCATTATACATTATTGTTAATTTAAAACATATTCTTCGTATTAACCATTCTAAATCAAACTTCAATCTATCAATAATTTTAACTTTTTCTTCTTCCTTTTCAGCAGATTTAATATCATCTATAGCATTCAAGGTAACGTTGCAACATTCCTGCAGATAACTTGTAATTTGGGAATAAAATCTTCCTGTACATATTTTAATTGTTCTTTCATTAAAAAATTGAAATATCAAAGTCTTCAAAATTACATCATCTTGATATTTTATTAGAAATTGTGGGGGATAAATAGAAATATTTAAAAATACATAAAATAAACCATAAGTAGTAAATTTATAATTCTTGACATTACTTAAGAACTTGCCTTTTGTAACTTCTATAAATCCAATATCTTCCAAACGTTTAGAGATCAAATAAGAAGCATCACGTTGATCCGGAGATTGATTTCTTAATTTAAGATAGGATCTAATGTTAAATGATTGATCATGACCTCGAATAAATTTAATTATAAAAGATCTTTCTTCTTGTGTCAACGTAATTTTCTGATAAGATAATAAGGAAGATATATAATTAGAGTAAACCATAATTAATATATTATTTGAAATACAGATTTATAAATTATATAAAATATCTAATAGATCAGAATCAAGAATTTATATTTATATTAAAATGAATTATATTATATTATTCCTATAGAAAACGATATAAAAATTATTTATGTGTCTTATTAATTTAAGGAAATTCTAATGTTGTATTTTCTAATTCCAGAATCGGAATATATAGAGAATGAGAATCATTTCCAATATCATCTACATATTTATATTTCCCATTTTGCTTATTTAGTTGAATAAATTTGTTTGATGGTTTTTCTGATATTATATTATAATGTATTATACTACTTCCTATTGAACTATTATATATAAACATAAGATTCTGGTTTTTATAACTTAAAAAATAGAGCAATGAACTAACACCCAATGCCGATTGAGCAGAAGATAATACTATCTTTAACATATCTTCAAGAGAATTATACTTTAGATATCTTAAATTGGATTTAGTATTTACTGACACGTTAATCAATAAATAATACCCATTATTAGACCTTCCTAAAGAAATCGAGAGAAAAGGAGAGAAAAAAATTTTGATATACCATTAATTGAAACAAATCTGATTGGAAATTGATACGTTGTTAAGATAAAATTTTACCATTTAGTATTATCCAAAATTTTATAAGTTGATTTGTTTAAATCATCGAATTAGTATTAAATGATCCATGTAAATAAAATTTATAATATTGATTGCATAAAATTCATGAACAAATTAAAAGAGGAAAATACTATAAAAATTGATGCAATAATTACATCACCTCCATACAATATTAATAAACTCTATTCTAAATATAATGATAGAAGAGACAAAAATGAATATTTGTCGTGGTTACAAAAAATTGCTAAAAAAAGTATACAGATCTTAAAAGAGGATGGATCATTTTTTCTTAACATTGGTACTAAATCTGCAGATTTTATGCTTCCTTTTGAAATATGTAAAAATTTTATAGAAGCGGGTTATAAACTACAAAATACAATTCATTGGATAAAATCAATTTCAATTGAAATAGATGACATTGGAAAAAACAATTTGATAAAAAGTGAATCATCTATTGGGCATTTTAAACCAATTGTCAGTAAGAGATTTTTAAGTGACCTTCACGAGTATATATTCCACTTTACTAAAAAAGGAGATGTGGTTATTGATAAATTGGCTATAGGAGTCACATACCAGGACAAATCAAATATAGGAAGATGGAAATCTGCTAAAACAGATAAAAGAGATAGAGGAAATATTTGGTTTATTCCTTATAATACAATTCAAGAAAAAAGACCTCACCCAGCAATATTTCCTGAAAAATTACCTCAATTATGCATTAAATTACATGGTATAAAGAAAAATACAATCATTTATGATCCATTTATAGGAATAGGTACAACGGCTTTGGCATGTATTAATTTAAATGTTGATTTTTTAGGCACTGAAATAGATAAGAAGTATATAAAAATTGCCAACGAAAAAATAAAAGCCAGATACAGATATAATAAATAATAATAATATATCAGGATACAACTTTTTAAGCATTGAAAGATTTTTTAATAGATGTTTTATAAAATTAAAAATAAAAAATAACATGTATGAGTTTATTAGTTTATAGATATACTTATTTTTCTTCCATCAATCTCAATACTCTTATACTCAATTCCTTCTTTCTTTTCTTCAGATAAAACTACCGATTTGACTCTAACTAAATAAGTTAAATCATCTAAATGTTGGGATAAAGAAGATATTTCATCTTTTTCCAAATTAGTAATATATGCAGTTGAGAGAATTTCTGTTGGATTATATGATTTTTCTTTACGTAATTGTTGTAAGTTCCTAGCCAAGTCACGTACCAAACCTTGTATAATTAGACTTTGGTCTCGGCTTGTAGGCATAAATATTATTAAATTTTCTTTTTCGGTATGAACATAACTATCTTTAATTGAAAATGAAATTTCTAAATCTTTCTCATATATATCAACAGAAGAAGATAGCTTTTTATCATAAATTAATTGAAATTTTTGAAAGTTATTAAGAGTATTAAGAATCTCTCTTTTGTCAAGTTTTTCAAATTCTGTCACAACTTTACCTATATCAGATCTAACTTGTGGTGCAATATTTTTTCGAATAATATTAATTGAAGGTAAAATAGGAAGATTGGCATTGAGCATTCCTAGAATTTTTTCTACTGTATTTGATGCATGAATTTGTTTGACTTTATAGGATTGTACATTCAATTGATTTTTCAAAATTTCAGATATATCATCTCTGGATAAATCTATATTGAGTTGATCATAATTATAACTATCATCATTTCCCATATTATTCTTCGAATGTAATGATGGTAATTTTTTCTCTGATAAGGAACATATTATTATTTCTGTTACTGGCCATCTTCGCTTAATTTTTGCTTTCATTCTTGCAGAATTTGCTAAAGAAATAATTGTTTTTATTTTTTCAAAAATATTCTCAAGGTCTTGATCTATTAGAGATGCTTCTAATTCAGGCCATTGACAGAGAAGTACCACTGGCTCTAAAAGAAGAATCAAACTCTCTTAAATTTTTTATTTTAGTGAAACAAGTCAAATAAAGATATTCTGTAATAAATGGAGATATGGGATGAAGAATAATATCAATTTTTTCAAGTACATAATCTAAAATTGAAAAAATTGTAAGTCTTCGATTTATTTGCTCAACACTATCATTCCAAATATAATTTCTTGTAAGTGGTATGTACGTTTGACTAATATTATTGATAATAAATTCTTCAATAGCTTTTGTTCCTTCATGAAATTTACAATTTTCAAATGACAAATTCACATTTTTAATTAAAGTTTGTAATACTGAAAGAAGCCATTTTTCTGGAGTTTCTAGTAAGTTATTACCAATAACCCAATTGAGATTATGTACAACTCTATCAAAATTATCTAGAATACTATTTTGTTTTAGATAAATATGTAAATAGTAAAGGGTACTGAGAATTTGATATGGTCTTGAGGTCATTTCTTTAAGACTGAAATTTAAAGCTTCTATAGGTGACGATTTCCAAATAAAATAGAATCGAATAAGATCTACTGCATTTTTTTCAAGCATTAAATTTGCTTCTATTACATTTCCAGCACTTTTACTCATTTTATTACCTTTTTCATCTAACACATGTCCTTGAAAAAGAAAAGATTTGAATGGAGCAACAGGTTCATTATTTAATATTACATTTTGCATCAATAAAGAATATGACCAACCTCTAGTTTGATCTATCCCTTCAGTTAAAAATAATGCAGGAATCAATTTTTTATAATCATGATCATCAAATGATGCAAAAGGAGCAGCTCCACTATTATGCCATGTATCTAGTACATATTGCTCTCTTGTCATTAAGGAATTACATTTTGAACAATTTATTTGTAATTGATCTATCCATGGTCTATGTAATTCGAAATGCTGTTTATCGGTATAAGAAATATTGCTATCAGAAATAATATTTTTCTCATTAAAATTATCTTTTTCTTCCAGTTTGAAAATTACATTTCTTTTTTCATCTATAACAAGATTAGAAGATCTATTTACAAGAGCATTTTTATGCGATAATAATTCTTTTTGTCCACAATTTGAGCAAATCCAAATAGGAATAGGAGTTCCCCATACACGTTCTCTTGATATACACCATGGTACTTTTTCTTTTATTATTTCAATAAATCGATTTTTAGGAGCTTCAAAAAAATATTCTACATTATTTGCAGCCTCGAGAGGTTTATCATCCAACTTATCAATCATATAAAAATATTCTCGTCGGGCTAACCAAACAAGTTTATGATGAGAACGCCAACATGTTGGATATTGATGTTTTATCTTGCCAATTTTTACACTAGCCTTTAATTCTTTCATAATTTGTACAATTTTCTCATCAGTATCACGAACAAAAGATCCACTAAATACTCCAGCTTGATCTGTGAAAATTACTTTATCATCAATTGGAACAAAAATAGGAATGTTTTTCTTTTTTGCAATATTGAAATCTTCTTCACCGTTAGCTGGAGATAAATGAACTATTCCACTACCTGTTGTTATATCTACGAAATCTTCAGCCACCACAAAATGAATTGATTTTGAATTTGCTAGTTTTTTAAGTTCTGGAATTAAATCTAATAATGGATGTATATAATATTTTCCATCCAGATCATTACCTTTTATAATTTTCTTAACTTTATAAGATTCTATATGAAATTCATTCATTAGTTCTTTTAACCTAGTTTCTCCTACAATCCAGACTTGGTTATTTATCTCTACGTAAACATAATTAGCATCAGGATTTACTCCTACAAGTTCATCAGTAACTAATGTAAATGGCATCGTAGTCCAAACTATCAGATATACATCCTCATCAACTAGTCTTACTTTATAATAAAATGAAGGATCTTCAACAGTTGTATATCCTTGATTTACTTCAGAATTACTAAGAGAAGTTTGACAGGAGGGACAAAAGGCTACTACTCGAAATCCTTCCTGTAAAATTCCATTATCCCAAGCAGTTTTAAGATATAACCATTCTCTTTCGATATAGTTATCATGAAACGTCCAATATCCATTCTCATAATCAAAAGACATTCCTAGTAATTCATCTACTTCAATCCATTTTTTGTTGTATTTTTCAACAATGGATTTACATGTTTCAACAATTTTTTGTATTCCTACTTTGTTAATATTTTCTGTCTTATTTCCTGTTAATTCTAATTCTTTTTCTGCCTGTAACTCCACAGGTAAACCTTGGCTGTCCCATCCAGGTCTAAATATTACTTTGTTCTGTTTTAAGGTATGAAATCGAAACCATAAATCTTTTATTATTCGTCCTCTTAAGTGACCTACATGAGGTTCTCCATTCATGGTTGGAGGACCATCAACATAGCCAATGATTTCTTTATTATAACGATTATCTAATTCTTTTTTAATAAATTCTCCATACTTGATTAATTTCTTGTAATTACGTATCTCATTTTCAATAATTTTAGGATCGAATTGTCCATGAAGTTCCATAAATATAAGAAGATGATGTTATTGAACCATTCTTTATATTTTTGGATGAGGATGTTTTTGGGATTTATCGAAATGACTATGACTATGACTAACTATCAAAAAAGACATATCATAAAATCAAGAAACTTTCGATTCATTAAATTAAGATTTTTATAGAATCTATTATTCTTTCAACTATTGGTAAGTCTTTATCAAAATTTTCTACTGTCGATTCATAAGTTAATGTGAATAAATTTCCATCAATGAGAGAAAAAATTTCCATAAGTTTACCTTCAAGGTGATTTTCTTTATATTTATATTTTACAATATGAAAAGATGAAGGATTAGCATCTATTGTATATTTCTTTAGATTTTTTTCCAACACTTCATAAACTTCATATCCAGAAGAAGAGGGGGACTTGCCAAAAATTTCGGACTGCTCTAAAATCTGCTCATTTGTAAGTTTATCAGAATCTGCAAGTGATGAAAAAGAAATTCCTATAAAAGAGAATGGATCGTGTTTAATTAATTTAAAATCCAAAACATGAAACTGTGATAATTTCTTTTCTACTGCCCAATTAGGAGGATATTTAAGTTCAAATTTTTTATTTGAAAAAGTTAACCAATCTGCTGTTTCAATTTTACTATTATTAAGACTGCTAATATTATTAATATTATCAAAATTTTGACCAAAAGATAAAAAAGAAATTCCAGAACTCTTAGCAAATTCTAAATGAAGTGAAATAATGGTGAGTAAAATTAATGGTGCCGATAATAGGATTATGATTTTTATATAATTAAACATATTATATGATAAACAAAGAATATTAATATTCTTTTAGATTTACAAAATATAGAATATGTTTAAAATGTTGATTGATTAATTTAACTATATACAATTAGACATAAAAATAATTTTAATGGTTATCATTATATAAAAAATTAAGTTATTGTAAGTGGTAGAGGTCAAAAGAGATACCAAAAATTAGATATTAATATCTAACTAATGTATCCCATATTAGATTTCCTATTTTGGGGATATATCAGTTCTTCATCCTGTTCTTCACCTGGAATACTTTGAGGATATTGTCCCGATTTTGCTATCATCTGTTGTTCTAAATTTTTAATAAGAATTTCTGTATCTTTAGACCTCTTATTCATTTCATCCATATTGATTTTAATTCCTAAGATTTTATTCAAAATTTCTAAAAGATTTTTTGACGCTTTTGCATCAATTACATATCCAGAAGTTTCACCTAACAAACAGGTTCCTTCTATTCCGCGAAGTTTTCCCAATCCAAGTATTAGACCGTTCATTCCTGTAATATTTCCATTATCAAGAGTTGAAATATTAAAGGATCTAAAAGATTTTACAATGTCTGAATTAGTAGCTGTTCCATAAATTTTTGGTTCGTTTACAAAAGTACCAGTAACATATGATGCTAGTGAAAAAATATTTGAAATCTTGAATTTTGTAATTAAATCTAAAAGTTGTTCAGATAATATATATTCTGATCCTGGGACTACCGGCTGTGAATCACCAGTTAGAAGAAGTAGATCATTAGAAGAAAATAACGAGCCATCAGCCAATTTTAATGAATCGTTTGTTGATTTATTAGAATCATTTACTGTGTGATCTAATTGTATATCTAGTTTGCTAAGATTTTTAATCTGTTTTTTGTTTATACTAGTATTATTACTCTTAACATAATAAAGGCTATTTTTCACTATATTGGTTGTCCCATCTGATTGTATTACTACCTGAGGTGAAAAATAACATGAAAAGAGATCAGCCATATGAATAGCATCAAGTTCTTTTATGAGATAATCAACTGCTAATTTCCCTACTAAACCTGTTCCAGGGAATCCACAGATTAATTTGGGTGAGTTTAATGACGGTAATTTTTTTCCAGAAAAAACTATCTCGATCGGTTTTGACATAGAAAACATATTCTTCAAAAGATATTCTATTCTTTCTTTCTTTAAATGTTCCGGGTTGGCATATATATATAGAATTGAATGAAATCAGTTTACGAGCAAGAAATAAAAAACCAAGTAAGGTTTATTGATTATATCATTTTTAATAAAAATATTGGAACCTCCTGAATTAATATTAATAAATGACGATATGATCAAAAGGATTTCAGTTTCTAGAAAAATTTCATCGAGAAAAGGAGATAATGGAATTGTACTGGTTGTAGGGGGAAATAGAATCTACCATGGAGCTCCGATTTTGGCATCAATAGCCGCGTTACGATCTGGTACAGATTTAGTATATACAGCGATTCCTAGTGTCAATGTCGAAGCAACAAGGTCCTTTTCACCTAATCTCATAGTATTACCTCTGGTTGATGAAAAATTAACAATGGGTTCTGCATCAAGACTAATCAAGACACTTCCAAAAAAAGTAGATTCAGCAACAATTGGAATGGGTATGAGTATTGCTAAAAAAGAAGCATTAATGAGTTTAATAGAGAAATTATTAAAGAATGGAACTAAGCTTGTACTTGATGCGTCAGCATTAATTCCAGAGATATTGCCCAAAATAAAGGATACCGGCTGTATTATTACTCCCCATGGAGGAGAATATATGAGAATTTTTGAAACAGAATTAAAAACTCAGTATAACAATGAAAATGAACAAATTGTAGATGTTTTAAAAAATGCAAACAAATATGGAATTACAATTATTCTTAAAGGATGGAAAAATATTATTTCAAATGGAGAACTAATTGCAGTTATTGAAAGAAGTACACCTGCTATGACAGTAGGTGGAACAGGGGATGTCTTAGCTCGGGCTTGTAGCAGGATTTTTTAGCAAAATGAATTCCTTTGAGGCTGCCTGTACAGCTGTTTATTTTAATGGACTTGCAGGAATTATGGCATATCAAAAATTAGGATTACACATGGTAGCGAGTGATTTACTTGACAATCTTCCACAAGTAATGAAAAAATTTGATCAAATAGAAAATAACTAAATTATCGATATTTATAGTATTAATATTGCATAAGTAATGAATAATAATACAAGATATTCAAATTTAATTAATATTAATTTTTTTACTATTAGTCAATATCAAAAAGGATTAACTAGAATTATCACTTACCTTGGTTTATCATATCATAATCATATTTTAAAATGCCATAGCCTACTAAGGAATAACATATTAACAACAATAGTAGACTATGGCTGATTAGAGAAGTCTTTTTTGTAGCTGTCTTTTTAAAATATACTGATAATTATTATATTTAATAATTGGAGATAATTTTTAATTAATAGCCATAGCCTGCAATAGAGAGCAAGCAGTAGATATGGCTATGGCTAATTTTTGTGACCAGAGGTGTTGTGGTGTTGTTGTTTAGGTTAATATTTGAAAGACCATAGAATATTTAAAAATATGTGAATAAAGTTAATGATACGATCACTTATGAGGATCCATTATTATTTATTAATCTATTATTAGTTAAATAATTATGCTATTCGAACTATTAGATGCAATAGAGAAATCCAATAGAGTTTAAAAAAATATTTTGGTTATATTTTTGGTCTTAGACTTATGATGATGATTTATAGTATTATTTATAATTATTGTAATCCTTTACATCACCATAATTTTTTATCTAGTTGTAGTCTTTATTAGAGAATAGTATACGTTTATTTTTACCAATCTTGTCTGTATTCATAAAAATTTGTATTTCATTTTCTGCCATCATTATTGAAATAAACCGTAAAAAATGCTGTTATTATTATTATTATTTGCTAATGTTAAATTTTATTAGTAAAAGCCATAGCAACCCTCTATCTACTATTATATAGACAGAGTTAACCAATCAGAGAGTTAGAGGTGGATTATAACTATGGCTATTTTTTTAATGATTGGTAACTCTGTTTTGAGAGAGCGAGTGAAAATATTAGCAATTATAAAATATATAAAAATCAGTGAACCGTGTTAATTGTTGTAATTGTTATTGTTGTCATAACCTTTCTATTGTAGTATATAATATCTATTTACATACACTACAATTTTGAAGCCAACAGTAAGCCATGACTGGTAGGTTGTGGTCGACCTGTTTAGTGATTTGGTACTTATTTTTCTTGTTAAATTAATTAAGAATTTGAAATAAATGTTTGGCAAAAGGTAAATGATCAGTAAATGTCTTTACCAATCATTGGCGAAATTAGATATAACAATTTGATAGATTTTTTTTACCAATACAATAGGAAAATATACTATGTAAAAATGCAAACAATAAAAAAATTTTAAGGATCATCTTTTTTGTAATTGAAAGTTACCTTTTTATTTGTTATTAATCGCTCTTTCTGCCACCACAGTGAGATGCTTTTCCACCTTCACTTGCAACTCTTTTTCTTGTCTCTTCATCTGCGGATGCTAATCCTCTATTATCACTAGTCATTGTAAGTTAGTATTTGTTTCATAGTTAATAATAGTTCATGAACTTATTTGATCCAAGAAACTAGTATAATAAATAGTTCTAAAGTTTAAAAAATTAAAGTGAAACTCTTACGATTGTAAATAAATTTGTTTACTATCTTTTATTAAATCTATATGACCAATTTTTGGAATTGTTATTAGTTCATTGTCTAATGAAACGTTCTTTATTGAAGGTGAGTAAATACCATATCAAATTATTAAAAATAAAATCCCTATTGAAAGTATAGTTAAAGATATAAGAAATAAAATATTATCTTTATAATAACTATTATTATTATTATTATATTTTTTCATTAGTAACAGAAATTTCATTAATATAATATAATATTTAAAAAAAGGTAAACCAAGTTAAGTGATAATTCTATATAATTTTTAGTAGTAGCGAATAGTCAAAAATTAGTTACTTAAATTCAAGTAGTATATTTTATTCATTGCCTATTATCGTTTCTATGTATATTTTCTTTTTCTTACATCTTGGACATTGAGTAATTTTAGATACATCTTCTAAAATAGTTGCAAACCACCAGCATGACTCACATAATACAAATCTGCAATTATTTTTATCATAATAATGTTTATGTATGGTAATAATTTTACTTGCAAACATGTACCTTTATTATCAGTTCAGAATATAAGTTTCTGTTAACTTTGTTAATTTATATTACATTTGTGAGATAGTTAAATTTTATCTAATAAAACCATATAATTTAAGCAATTCCTAATATGATAAATAAAAAATTAATTTAGATTAAAGTTAAAATATTATTATTAATTTAATTATTTAATATAATTGAAACAGGAGATACAGGTCTATAAAGATTGCAAAGAGATAGAGTTTATCTTATAATTGATATTTTAACAAAATTAATTGAATATGGAGAAGTTAATCAATCGTCTTTGTTATTGTATTGTAGATTAAACTTGACTAAGCATAAAGAAATATTTGACGAATTAGAGAGAAATAATTTTATTGTAAAGAAGAATTCAAATGTGGGAAAAAGACTTATAATTTCTTATTCGATTACTTCTGAAGGAATAGAATTTTATAAGAAAATTTTAGAACCTTATGAGAAATTCTTTCCACGAGGGTAGGTTTATTATTTAGATAATTCTAAAAAATAGATTATTATTATAATATTATAGAGAAATAATTATTTTTCTTCGCTATTGCTATCATCTTTATCGACAATATCAAATTTAAATTTATCAGAAATATATTGTTCAACATCATCTTTTTCTTTCTTGTATGATTCATATCTCTTATGCCACGAGCCTATTCGCTTATATTGAAGGATTCCAGTAACAAAAAGAATAGAAGATATTATTATTACAGAAGACAATAACACAACTAATCCAAATCCAAAATCACTTTCTGCTTCCAATATCCTAAAGAAGGATTGATGAGTAAAAAGAAATACTGCTAATGAAATAGCAATTGGAGCAAGAATAATTGATGAAAATGAAACTCCTATAAGAAACTTTCTAATTTTGTCTATCTGTTCAATAAAACTATCTAAAATAGAGAGTATGTTATTTCTTGCAAGGTTCATAGTTGCATTATCATCATTATTGTTAATATTCAATATTTATATTCCTCTTTTATGCTGTATGACTATTGGTCTACTATTATTTTACCATTCATTTCTGGATGGATACTACAATAATAATTAAAGGTTCCTGTCTTATTTGCTGTAAATGTAACTGTTTGACTTTGGAAATATCCTAAATCGTTTGTATGAATACCAAATTCATCTATATTTAAATTATGTTTAGAATGTGTTGCTGAATCTTCATTAATAAGATGAAGTGCTAGCGTATTACCTTGATTAAGATGAATTGTTGGACTATGTCCTAATCCACCTCTACTACTTGCTCCACTATTTAATATCTTAGCGGTTCCTGTTGATTGACTAGTATATACATTTCCTTCTTTTGGTAAATAAGTTGCTTTCATAAAGAAGTTTCTAGGAGGAGATAGAAGAAAATTTCCATTAAAAGATTTTATAGCATTAATACCACCATAAATAATTAAACCAACAACAGTAAATAGAATTCCAAAGATTATAATTTTTTTTGAAGTTATTCTATTCTTATTATTATTATTTTTTTTCTTTTGGTTAAGGAGTTTATTTTTTTTCCCCATAGAAAAACTGTGAAAATTGGATATTTAAATAATAGTTAACTAAGTTAATTAAATTTAATAGTCTCAACACTTTGCTAACATAAATATTGTTAAAATATTCATTTAGGTTCACTTCTTGCTATTTTTTTCTTGTTTATGAATAATAAATTCATTAGTAATCAAATTAAATTGTAAAGAATCTGAATCAAAACACTTTGGTCATACATTGTATTGTAATAATCATTTTTCAATTTGTGTTCTAATACTATACTGATTTAACAAAATACACAATTACTTTTATACATGTATTATATATATGTATATATATCACATGCTACGAGCATATCTTTTAATCATTTGTAGCTTAAAAAGGAAATATGAGATTGCTAATTATTTTGCAAAATTGAATAATGTAGTAAATGTAGATATTACTGGTGGACCATACGACATTGTAGTAGAAATAATATTTGAAACAATGGATGATTTAAAAGAAAAAGTTGAAAAAAATATTATAGATATTGATAATTCAATGTCAACTTTGACTTTAATTCAATCAGAGAATATTTAAAATATCAGATAATTATATAATAACAAAAAGAATTCAATACTATTTTTATTCTCCACAATAGATATTCACTTTTAATATTAAATCCAATTTAACTTAGAATATTGTAATTGTAAGAAAAATTTTCAATAAAGACAAAAGGAAAATTAATTCCTATATCAGAATATTATTTTTTTATATAGAATGGCTCGATGAAATACTGGTTTCTTGTTGGCTTGAGTATTAGTCTT
Organism: uncultured Nitrososphaerales archaeon; assembly: GCA_963840085.1. GTDB lineage: Archaea > Thermoproteota > Nitrososphaeria > Nitrososphaerales > Nitrososphaeraceae > TH1177. Next base: position 35,428 of record CAWIYT010000123.1, on the reverse strand, counting down.
TTCTAATATTTAATAAATAGTTAACAAAGTTGATACATATGAGAGAAATAATGTAATAATTATAGTTATTGGAATTTCTAAAAATGAGAATGATTGAAAATATATAGTTAAATTATATTTTAATGGTATTGTTTTTAATAGAAGGATATTAATAAAATATATTTTAATATATTATAAAAAATAGCAAAGTAGAAATGAAAATGATCAAAAAAATTATTGGGATTAATTAGGATGTTCTAACTGGAATTAAGTTAGAATTGATGAAAAGATCATTCGATCATGAGAAAGAAGGATCCAGATACAATAGGTTGCTTTTATATCATTCTCAAATTTTTGATATCAAGACAAGACATCAATGGTATTCTCTCTATCTCTCTGAAATAATCATTATGCTAGTCATACTGTTATGATAGTAAAGTTATTCGCAGATATCTGAAATAACAAAAAAAGCCTTTATCCTCTATCTAATAAGGAGAGAAACAAATAGAGGATAAGGCTATTGCCATTTACTTTGGTATTATTGTTTAGAGTAGTAGTTTATTGATGTAAATATATTTAAAAATATGTGAACAAAGTTAATTAATCAATAGGCCAATTATTTACCAATGAATATTTTCTTGTCATTCATCAACCAATTAGATATAACAATTGATGAATTATTAAACAATAACAATAATGATAAATAATATTTAAGCATACTATTTGACTAATTTGGTTTGATCTATTAATTTTTGATATAACCAGTTGTTTTTCCAGTATAGATGTTCTCTATAATACAATTGATATTTGTTCTATTGTTGTACTAGATAAATTTAGTATAATTTTATTATACAATCTTAATAATTGATATAATCTAGACTAGAATTGCAGCAAATGTTAAAAGTATTATTAATACCATTCAGTTTGATTACTGTATGTTTTATTTTTACAGTCTTTGTATCTAATATTTATGCTCAAGTATTTGAATTCAACGAAAAAGATTATTTTGACACAGAAGAAGATGAAGAAAAAAATCCAACAACAACAAATTCTCAAGATATATCTGCTACTACAAATACTGAAGATAATGATAAAGAGAATTGTATAAATAACCAAATTGAATCTGTTTTGTCATCTAATAATAATGATATGAATCCTGATTCTTATTATTCTTCAGATTTTCATTTTATAAAAAAATTTGATAAAAATGGAAATTTGATAGATAGTTGGGGTACTGTAGGATCTAAAGATGGTCAATTCCTCCATGCTCATGGAATAACTATTGATTCAAAAGATAATGTGTATGTTAGCGATGCAGAAAATTGCAACATCCAGAAATTTGATAAAAATGGCAATTTTATTATCAAATGGGGTACAAAAGGAAAAGGTCCAGGTAAATTTTTGCAACCTGAAAGTATGGCTGTAGATTCCTTGAATAATATTTATGTTGCAGAATATTCAGGTAAAAATATTCAAAAATTTGATAGCAATGGTAAATTTATAAAGATGTGGGGAAAAGAGGGTGAAAATATAGGCGAATTTAAAAAACCATGGGGAGTTACGATAGATTCAAAAGATAATGTGTATGTTAGCGATCAAGCCCTTCCTAGAGTGCAAAAATTCGATAATGAAGGTAATTTCATAAAGATGTGGGGAAAACTGGGCTCAAAGAAAGGTCAATTTGTACATTTACATGATACAACAGTAGATTCAAAAGATAATGTGTATGTCACTGACGGTAGACAAAATTCTAGAGTATCAGTTTTTGATAGCAATGGTAAGTTCCTAAAAATGTGGGGAGGTGAAGGAAAAGATGAAGGTCAATTTATTGAAGACCATGGTATTGTTGTCGATTCAGAGGGTAAGGTCTATGTAGTAGATACAAGAAATGTACGAGTTCAAAAATTTGATGCTGAAGGCAATTTTATTACAATGTGGGGATCACTTGGATGTAAAGATAATCAATTCTTAATTCCACATGATATAGCAATGGACTCTAAAGGATATCTCTATGTAACTGATAGTGGAAAATCACATTTTAGAGCAAATTATGATTGTAATCAAGGTAAAAATAAGATATGACCAAAAGAGGAAAAGTAGGAAAATATAATTAAATCTCCCTATGAATTGTTCTTACCTTTTCTTTGTACTCTGTAGATATTGTAATGCTATAAGATGATTTAATATAATAATTTTTAATAGTTCTTTTTTATCCTTACACTTTTCATCTATCAATATAGAAAAATTTACTTTTGTAATTACTTAATAATTGATATTCTTGCAACATACTGGAGAGTCATATTCAATAGAGGCATAACGTAAATTAAAATAGATGGATATCTAAAAACTATTAGCCTGGCAGAAGAAAGAGATAATACTTAACTAACAATTAAAAATAAAATATGCAAAGAGCCTTTGTAATTGTAATGGTTATAATAGTCATAACAATTATTCCAATAAGAATTTCATTTTCTCAACCATCTGATACAATTGAAATTAAGGCTCTATTAAAGAAAGATGATTTTATAGCCTCTAATCTATACTTGCAGAAAGCAAATCTAACCTTTGGGAACGGAAGTAAGATTTGCCCAGCGAATAATTGCTCATATGAATTTGAAAAAACTACATTTTATGAAATATTTGGAGCAGCAAATACAAAATATCTATCAGGAACACTACAAATTGAAGATAAAGCAAATACTAATGTCAACTTTATTTCTTACAGATACTATAGACTTTCTGGTACATTTATTTTAGTCAATAGTAAAGAAAATATCAAAACTGGAGATAAAATTTTGAATTATGAAGGTGATTTAGTACTTGATACAGGTAATGCAATGTTTAGTCCCTCAAAAGTAGAATATAAATCCCAAATAAAATTATATTCTCTTCAAAACAAACTGGAATTATACGGAAAAATCAACAATAAATAGCGGTGCATCTACTACTATCACTACTAAAATTAATTTCTAAATTGAACTAAAGTCTTAGAATTCAAAATTTGACATTTAATTTTATATATATAAATAGATAGATAAAATTGCATAATATTTCTTTGGGATAATAAACTGAAGATGGATTTTAACCATTACCGATATTTCATGTTTATACTAGACAAAAATTTGTATCGAAAGCATGTAATTTTATATTCCTAATAATCATACTAAAGGAAGAAGGAAATATGAAAAAGAATGTATATATTTATTATTATTATTATTATTAATCAGCATAATTATAATATTTAATTTTCTATTATTATCTCTATTTGTAACTTCTCAATTTTTCAGATAGTTTAAATTCTACAATGATTTTGCATGTTAATTTTTTTAATTATTATTTTTCAAAATCTATATTGTTTTTCAATAACAAAAAATCTTTTCTTTTAATTATATTTAATTATTTATTTCAATACTTTATAATATTACATAAGTCGATTCCATTATTATATAACCAGATGATCTTTCGAATTCCTGAAATATCTTAGATTTAATTGGTAAATATGTATCTAAAAATGTTCGTATCGACTGTACTTACAATGTCCTTTATTTTGTATGGATTAGAGTATATCATTGATCAAAATGTGGATGCATTTGATAATTATGGAATTAACTTTGTTGCCCCTTTAGACCCATATCAAGTGGTATCTGAAGATAGAAATTATGATTCAGATTCACATGGTATAGTTTATCTGTCATTTGATCCTTCTATAGACGAATTATCGTATGAAGTATTCTTGGAAGGTATGAGTTATGAAGAAGGTGATGATGTAGAAATAATTCAAATACATCTGGGAACACCTGGTGAAAATGGCCCTACTGTCTTATCCTTGTGTAATGAAAAAAAGGGAAAAGGACATTGTAGAGAAGGACCTGGCTTGTCAGTTGAAGGAGTATTAGAAGAAAAAGATCTTGAAGGTCCATTAAAAGGTTCATCACTAAACGAATTAATTGGATTAATTGATTCTGGCGAATCATATGTATATGTTCAAAGTCGGGATCATCCTCAAGGTGAAATAAGAGGACAGATATCTTATTAATGATATAATTCTTTAATAAATTAGATCAATGAAAATAATTAATTAATAAAAATTTGTTTTTTATTCTACTACTTTCTGCTTAAGGATTATCTGGTATAAAAAATCACATATTTTTAAATTTCTTAATGCATTTTAATGGTTATAGGAATTGTGGAAAAATAAACGTGTATATTTTTTGATTACTCTTTCTTTATTTGCAATATCTCTAAGCTTTCATTGGATTTTTACATGGTTTTCCTATCTAGATGAACAAAAAAGAAGATAATCAACCTATATAGAAATTTCTGATTACCTTAATATGACATTTAGAGATACAATGGAAAATTGGCAATCGGAATTCTTACAATTGATATGGCAGGTTGCAGGACTCAGTATTCTTTGATATGTGGGATCACCACAATCTAAAGAATGGATGAATGAAAAGAAGAAAAAATGGATTTAATAATAAAGATGTTGGACCCAAAAAATGGTGATACTATTTTGAAAGAATTAGACACAAAGTATCCAAAGAAATAAAAGTATAAAATATTTGTAATTCCTTTTTTTACATCAATAGAGGTATTTTTTACACCATTAGAGGTATTGCCTAAATAATAAAATTATATTAAGGCCATAGCCAAATACAGAATCGCAAATTAACAACAACAATTTAGATAGCTATGGCAGTTAGGGGAGGAGAGAGAATTCTTTTTCTTGGCGTCTATTTCACTATTATATTGATAATTATAATATTTAATAATTGGAGATAATTGAGTATAGCCATAGCCTGCAATATAGAGCAACCAGTAGATATGGCTATGGCTAATATTGTGACCAGAGGTGTTAGTATTTGAAAGACTATAGAATATTTAAAATTCGGTGAACAAAGTTAATCATAGGATAAAAGATAAATGAAACGATTGATATAAAATGGTCAAAGGAGATTATAGAAGTTTCTTTAAAATAGTTATTGAATATTAATAATTTAAAATTTTAATAATAACAACAACTAAAATTTCAAAAACAATGTTAGTAATACTTTCCATCGCCATAGTATTTTTAATAGTAGCTGCAGAGGTAACATAAAGACAGTCCTTTCCATTGATGATTATAGTCTAAACTCTTTAAGCGAGATTCTCATGGATGCGATAAAAAACCCAAGGAGCAAAATCTTCAGGTAAGAACTATTACCATAGAGACAACTATACTATTAATTGATTTGTTGATTGAAAGATCTGTTCTTAAGTTTTCTTTCCTATCTTTTATTTGTGTTATCGCGATATTATAGTACTTTATATCTATAGTGTTATATCCACAGAATTTATATCATTTTGAAAAAAAACATTTTCTGTATTTATAACCAAATCAATTCATATACTCATAACCAAATAATATATAATTGTTGGAGAAAAAAATTAAGATAATGCTAGCTATAATGATCTAGGGTACTTTTATTTGTTCAAATCACTCAAGGTTTTAATAGCTTCTTTTGTGTGGTCAATTGCAGCTTGAAAGTTACCTTCACCCACCATTTTAATCGCGGCTTCTACTCTTTTTTCTGCATTTGCAATTCCTGGATTATCTTTCATTTTATCTTCAATTATCCCTTCAGCGTCAAATAATGATTTTTTTGCACTTTTATCCTGATTTTCTAATGCAGTTACTGCTTGATTCAGTAAATTCAATTCCTTATCAAATCCCGCCTTTTGAGCAAATGCATTATTATTATTAGAATTTGTCATTGCAAAAATTGACAAACCTATGACGGTTGATGCTACTACTACTACAAATATCTTTGTAAATTTGGTTTTCATAATTGTTCGATATGTTTATACAAATTGTATAAAAAGAATAATGTAACTTAATTATAAGTCAACTATGTTATATCAATACTTTTATTTTATTAAATAATCAACTTATTACACAGTATGAATCTACAACATATTATAGTATATATACTTGCAGCAATAACTCTGTCTACTTCAATAATATATTTTATTTTGGCATATAATGAATATACATCTTTAATAGAGTTTGCTGCAGAAGGATTAGAAAGTGAAATACCAGAGCTTCAAATAGAAATTGCCCTTTTTGCTGGATCAGGTATAATTTATCTAGGTTTAGTAGGATGGATTTTAGTTAATAAATTAAAAAGTGTTTTGCCTTATCCAATATTGATAGTTATTTCAATAATATTGATAATTACATATGCTGCATCAAGGACAGTAGGAGTTCCTATTATAGGTGTAGAATTCTATATTGGAAAATTTGATATGATAACAAAAGTATTACAAGGAATTATAGTTGCCATGTCAGGATATCTAATATATAGAATAATGACCAACAGAAGCAAGCAGGAGGAGACTATAAAAAGAAGAACATAAACGGCCGTTTGATATATATATATCAACAACAATAACGTTTGAAAAAGCATCTTCTATAATATTTTTTTACTTTCTATTTTATAAAATCTCTTATTTACCCTAGAAAATTAAATATAATGATTGACAAAAGCAAAGAGATTTTCTTCAGAATATACTATGTTATCCATATTAGAATATCTTTGCTTATATTCAACAAAAACACCGATAAGTAAATATCATATAATGACAAAAATTAATGCAATCAGACAACAGCGTCCAGATAGAATTTCTCTTTTATTGAATAGATTGGAAGAAAATGGATATATTAAATTAATTGATACATCTAGTTCAAAAGCATATCTTGTCACAGAAAAAGGGTTTGAAGCTTATTTAAAATGGATTAAGGATTTTTTATCTTTTGTTAGAGATATTAATGATAATGATGATGAAAAGATAGGATAGTTTAAGTTAATATATTGTTTAGATTCTTTAAATCAGAATCTATATAATTATTAGTAGGCTTTTCTATTAAGATTAGATTTTCACTAATTGTTTTATCTTTAATTTTATTGACTAGTTTGTAACTTTCTGAGTCTATACTTTCTCCTATTATCATAGCTAATCCTATTTTGTTACCTCTTTTTTTATACTTTCCTAGTGATTCTATAAAACTTTGAGTATTATTTTTATCAATAATACCATCTACAATTTTAACTAAAATACTTCCATAATCTTGAATAGCATTTCTTAAAGAAGAAGAATCTGAATCTGAATCTGAATCTATGTTCGGTTTGATTGTTGACTTATCAATTAAGATATCAAAAGTGGTGGTGGTATTAGTAGTAGTATCGTCAATACTAATATCATAAAATTCATTATGGCTTGATTTTGAAAGATAATGTTGTAATGGTATATCTATCTGTTCAATCGTTTCCGATAGCGCATTCAAAATTTCTTCTTTACTCTTATTGTTGATTGTAAGTAGTATGCCAGTTCTAATCGCATTGTTTTCAAATAGATTTGACCATTTATCTAATATTTTTTGAGATCTTAATACAGGTCTTACTGTGAAAATAAGAAATAGAATAAGAAATATGGATACAACAATTATCATTGCATCAATTATTTCGTCAGCTAACACATGGGTAAAACCTAAATCTGCAGATAAATCAAAAATTGTCATAACTGCAATTAGAGTTAGAATTATTACAACAAATGGCATATATTTTGTAAACGATTTAATTAATTGTGATGCCTCAGAACTATATTGTGTAAGTAAAATAGGAGAAGCAGCATAATCTAAATTATCATCATCAATGCTACCTTTTCTAGTTCCATTATTTGTCATTGTAGATGGATTTCCTTACTAAATTATATAAATAATGATATAACTATCTTATGGTTTAATTAAAAGAATCACAGAGAGGTCTTATGACAATCCCCAGTTTCTGTTTCCATTGTTGACTCTTAGTGATAATTATAAAGCTGGCTTTATATTATAAAAATTATAAAAAAAATTACTGAATATTATTTGTATAGATAGGAGAGAGGATTTTATATTATTATTTATTATTCTCTATAATAGTATTTGATAAATACCACCCATCTAAAAATTTGTTAGTATCAATTTTTATAAAATACAATATTCGTACAGCAGAATCGATAGTGATAAATATTTCAAAACTTGAATCAACAAGAATACTGCTGCTATAAAGCAATGGAGCATATTATAAACTCACATAAAGATACAATGACCTTCAAGGTCCAAATACAAAAAATTCTATATTAATAATTTGGTTAATTTAAAGGATCGAATGAGAGAACATCAAATAAGAAGAATAATTGATATGCAAATTGAATCATAGGAATGGTGGTAAGAGAATTGTGTAATACTATTTATCTTTGACTGACAAACGGTCCTGTTAAGTTAAGCAAAAAAAAGGGCTATAGCTGGGAATGTCCTCTCATATTCTATTGAGTTTATCTTCTAAACGTGAGAGAACATCCAGCGAGATAGTTATGTATGGATTATATTTGTATTTTCTGGGGTTAAGTTTTCGTAATGTATCAAGAGCAATAGAACCATTTATACAGAGAAGTCATGTTGCTGTCTGGGAATGGGTACAAAAGTTCAATCCCAAACAGATCTATCCATGTAAAAGAGTATCTGCATTTCTGATAGATGAAACAATGATACAAATCGGAAATACAAAATCATGGTTATGGGTAGCAGTTGAACCAGTACATAGAGTTATCCTTGGTGTTTACATCTCCAGACATAGAAATATGCTTGTTACTGAACACTTTCTATATTCGTTAGTTGAAAAATATGGTAGACATATTGTTTATTCAGATGATGGTAGTTGGTATCCTGAAGCATGTAATTCTTTGAGATTAGAACATCGGTTACATTCACCTTATGAAAAGAGCATAATTGAAAGAGCCATTGAATATGTAAAGGATAGAACAGAACAATTCGATGATTGTTACCCTTGTAGAAAATTTGACTGTAATCTATCACATGTCTATAACTGGATTCAATTATTTGTATTCATGCACAATGGTATAAGGAGATCTCATCTAAAATTTCGATTATTGATGTACCTTGTAGGAGGTGATACAAGTCATTAACTTAACACCACCTGACAAACATAGGTAGAATATATATATAATCAGGACAATTGTTTTTTGAATGTCTTACTTCTTATGAATTTTCTGATCAAAATTCAGATTGTGAAAAATTAATGATAAAAGACTTGATAGAGTAAATAAAATACATACAAGAAAGGAAAATAATAGTTAGATTTAGATAAAATATTTCTCAAAAATTCTAATAATTAGAATAAAGAAAAATATTATTTTATAATAGACCGATAATAATAATAATTGAAATAATTATTCATTATTATAACTTTCATCATGTTATTGTTTCACAATCAGCAGTTTTTGTATCTCCTTCCAAATTGTTAAACTTTACTGCTATATCATCTCCTGGTCCGCATATATAAAAATCAGCACCTGAATCACCTATCAAGGTATCATCTCCATTGCCTCCTATCAATTTATCATCACCTTTACCACCTTCAAGTAAATCATTTCCATCTCCACCATCAAGAAGATCATCTCCTAAACCACCAACTAAATCATCATTACCTGGTCCGCCATACAATTTATCGTTTCCAGAATCACCTATTAGTTGGTCATCGCCTTCGTTTCCATATAAGATATCATAACCTAGATCGCCATACAAAATATCATTGCCTTTTCCTCCATTTAAGCAGTCATTAGTTATGCCTCCATGTACCATCCCCCTTAATGAAGTAGTATTTATTACTTCATCACATTGGGATACAATATCAAAAATACTAGTTGTGGAAGATCCTTGACCATTCGCCGATAAAATATTATACATGCTAAGATATGAAATAAAAGAAAAAGAAGTTACAATTGCTGTTATTGTAATTATAAAATTTACATTGAAGAAATTTAATCTTATTTTTTTATTCAATTATAAATATATATATTGTGGGTCTGTCTTTTTAAGATATTTGTTATTTTATTTTTTAAATTAAATAAAAAAAATTTATTATTCAGTAGTTGAAAAATTGGTTGGTATTTTCTTGGAGATAAATTCATTGGTAAACAATCTGCAATGATTCATCTTTAAAGATAAGTGTCAAAAATTACCTATTATTAGATCTTGTAGAATTTTACCCTTAGTAAACTATCTATTGCTGCTGCAGTGCAGATGTTCTACAGTAATAATATATATATAAAACATCAACATCGAGTCCCAAGAAGAGATGATAATAGAGATTTCAAATGATTATGACAAAAATATCATCAAAAATAAAAAAAATTATCAGTAGAGTATTTGTAACAGACAAAGAATACGACAATAAAGACAATCATACACACTTGCTAGAGATAAATTGAATGACTCAATGCTATACCTTCAAAGTATAAAGAGATGTTGGTATGGATGGAAAACTCGTGGCAAATAAAGAAAGGAATTGAAACATGATTACAACAACATTCTGTAAAATCAAAGATGAAACTATTGTTTAGATCATAAAAAAAAAGATGGTTTGGAGAAATATATAAGATTCATAATACCAGTAAGAATGCAAAATAGAGGATTGATATTCAGATATAGCATACAATGTTGTTGACAGAAAGATAAATTTGTTAGTTGTTATGTTATTAGATGTTTTCTGCTTTGTTGCGCAACTCATCTAGATAATCAAATCTATCCTACTGAGATTGATAATTATGTAACAGTTAGACTCTGAAACAAGTTATATAACGATGCTTTCAGTATCATTTCTTTTATCATGTTCTCAAACCTGATAGCAGTAACATATTCTCTATCAAACATTCTCTTCATACAGGAGAAGACAGTTTCTGCAATCCATCGCTGACCATAGCTAACGCTATTCTTCCAATTCTGTAAATTATTTTTCTGCATTTTCACCGTCTTGTTTCTCTGGTAATGATTGGTCTTTCTGCATCTGGAATTCTTTCTGACTTTTATTGCAGGATTAATTCCCTTGAATGATGGAAATTGAAAATTATTGTTACTATCATAGGCACTATCTGCGATAGTCATATCTATTATCTTGTTATTCTTTATTGTAATATCATCTACTAATTTGGGTAGTACCTTTTCCATCATGTACTTGTTCACTGGTTACTTGTAATGATAATATTCTCTTTCGTTTGATATCTACGGCAACATGTATCTTTAGATAGCCTCTCTTGACATTCCACTTATGTCTAATCCATTCTCCTCTCTGTTTGTAACTTTAACACCAGTAGAATCAATTGCAATTACAAAGTTATCATCATATAAATTAGACTTATCATTATCAGAAATCTTTATATTTAATCTGTTTATTCTTCTACAAATCCTGCTATAATCTGGAATTGATGGTAACGTATTTGCAGCATGTGCTCGTACTACGCCTTCAGTTTGTCTATACGGTAAGTGAAAGTATGCTCTCATGTAGCCAAGTAATTTGATAAATGACTCTGGATATACGAATTTTCTACCTTCTTTGCCTTCATTCATCTTCTCTAGTTCAGAATCCCAGTTATCGATAACATCAAAATCAAGTAATATCTCACCACGTTTAACAAGAGACTCATTGTATTTCTTCCAATTTCTCACATGATATGACTAAAATAGGTTAGCTAAATGTGTTAGGAATGATGAGTTGCGCAACAAGGCACCTTGTTGCCTAACTCGTTCTTCCTAACATATTTAGCTAACCTATTCTAGTAATACTATGTGAACTGGAAGAAGTTACAATGAATCACTTGTTAAACGTGGTGAGGTATTACTTGATTTTGATGTTATCGATAACTGGGATTCTGAACTAGAGAAGATGAATAAGGACAAGGAAGGCAGAAAATTCGTATATCCAGATTCATTTATCAAATTACTTGGTTATATGAGAGCATATTTTCATTTACCATATAGACAGACTGAAGGCGTAGTACGAAAACATGCTTCAAACACATTACCATCAGTTCCAGATTATAGTAGAATTTGTAGAAGAATAAACAAATTAAATATAACAATTTCTAGTGATGATGAATCTAGTGTACATGTTGATAATTTTGTAATCGCAATTGACTCTACTGGTGTTAAAGTTACAAACGGAGGTGAATGGATTAGACACAAGTGGAATGTAAAAAGAGGTTATCTAAAGATACATGTAGCAGTTGATATTAAAAGAAAGAGAATTTTATCGTTACAGGTAACCAGTGAAGAAGTACATGATGGAAAAGTACTACCAAAATTAGTTGAGGATATAACAATAAAACAGAATAAGGAAATAGATATGACTATCGCAGATGGTGCATATGATAGTAACAATAATTTTCAGATATTGTCATTTAAGGGAATCAAACCAGCAATAAAGGTTAGAAAGAATTCCAGATATAGAAAGACCAATCATTACCTTAGAAACAAGACGGTGAAAATGCAGAAAAATAATTTACAAGAATGGAAGGATAGCGTTAGCTATGGTAAGCGATGGATTGCAGAAACTGTCTTCTCCTGTATCAAGAGAATGTTTGGAGAATATGTTACTGCTATCAGATTAGAGAACATGATAAAAGAAATAGTACTGAAAGCATCGTTGTATAATTGGTTTAGAAGTATAACAATAGTCTAACAAAATAATATGGTAAGTTAAAATCTATAATTTAATCGAGTTGCGCAACAAAGCACAACAAGGCAATGTTTTCTACAACTCAATAAAAATAATCTTATGCATTAAATTATCAAGCTTATATTGTTTCCCCCAGATTATTTTTTATTATAAATTCATATTGTTTACTTTCTTTTTCATATGGATATTCAGAATAGATGGCTACAAAATGAATGTTTTTGAAATTAAATGAATAATAATAATAATAATAAGTTAAGAGTTATGTAGTCATACTCATTACTCCTATCTGTAAGATATCAGTTATCCTTCTACCATGTTTCTCATTATAGTTGTATATCCAGTCAGATACTGCTTTTCCAATATCTGGTTCATTTTTAAAGGTAGAATTGTTTACTGCTTGTCTCTGCATCCATAACCATCTTACTTCTATAAGGTTTAGTTCTGGAGATCTTGTTGGCAAGAATACAAAGTTTATTCTGTGATGATGTTTCTGTATGGTTTCTCGTACCTTCTTGGATTTGTGTATTGATGCATTATCCAGTACAAGAAATATTTGCTTGACAGAGGAATCATATTTTCTGTCTACACGTTTGATGAAATCTAGAAACTGATTTCCCGTTTTATTTTTGTAGCAGTGTGTATACATTTGGTCGTTAGTGTGGTCATAGACACCAAATACATTGAGAAGACCTTTTATCTTCTGTGCTTTTTCTATCTTCGTTTGTACTGAACACCATGACGGACCGCCATGTGTCTTTGCTGCTACTGGACCTTTCTCATCTTGATATAGCAAGATGGAATCTGATGACGATGTATTGTATCTTAATTCTTCAATCCTCTTTTTTTCAATTCGTATTCAGGATCTCCTACTTTTACCCAGTACCGTCTTTGAATTTCTCCATTCTATTTTACTTTCATTTAGTATCTCCTTAATTCTGGTATGACTGATTCCTTGTTTTACTATTTTTTTGTCTTTGGTAAGTGTTGTACTTACCAACATAGGTTACAATTTCACTTACACACATAGGTAACACTTTCTAGTTCTGCTAGGAAGTGTATGAAAAATAGAACTACAAACAAAATTTAATTTAATTCATGAGAAAGAATTGACTGGAGATACTGTAACTGACATCTGCATACGATATCAGATATCCAGAAAGATATACTACAAATGGAAGAACAGGTACCTAAAGGATGGCATAGATGGTCTGCAGGATAGAAGTAGAAAACCACACAATATTCAACCTGCAAAGGTAACAAATGAGATAGAACAAGAAATACTGGATCTACGTATCACAAAAAGATTTGGATGTAACCGTATAAGATTCAGGTTAAAGAGATTAAAGGAAATATCACTCAGTACTAAAACCATATACAAGGTACTGAAAAGACATGGTCTGAACATATTGAAATGTAAAATCAGAAATAGAAAATACAAAAGATTTGCAATGGAAAAACCCAATCAAATGGTACAGATGGATATTTTAGGACCATTTTACCTTCAAAATTGTGCTCAAAAGAATTATTTTATCAGTTGTGAAGATGACTGTTCAAGAAAAACATCAAGTGAATGGTCTGAAAGAAAAAGAAGTGTAGATGTACTAGATTGTACTTGAAGACTACATTGTGTAGAGAATGGAAAACCTCACAAAGTAATGCATGACAATGGTAAACAATTTACATCCAAAATATTCAAAGGTTTCTTGAAAAAGAACAAGATAAAGGATAAACCAATTCCAAAATTCTATCCACAACTACAAGGTAAAATTGAGGCATACAACAAGATAGTTAAAAATGAGTTTCTAGCAATTGAAAATATTCCCAATGTAAATGATGGAAAGAAAATGTATTCTATGTTTGTAAAAGCATACAATGAAGATAGAGAACATGGTGGTATCAATGGTTACACACCATCTGAAATGTTTCTTATGAAAGGAACAAGATTAAATAATTCCAGTAGTAACAACATAGTCAAGCAGATAAAAGAAAGTGTTACCCATGTTGGTAAGTGAATCTGTTACCTATCTATGCAAGTACAACAGGTAAGATAACCAGCAAGTGATCTCAGTGACCATGTAGAGAATTTTAATCCCAGATCCCTTGGATTTGTAGATGCTATTTTTACAATCTCTTTTCTTGCATCATTATCTATCTTTACCATAGGAGAATAGTCTATCTTTGTAAACAGCCCTTCTATTCCATTATCGTTGAATTTATGAATCCATTTTCTAATTGTTCTGTCGTATATGTTGGTCATCTCTCTTATCTCAGGTACTGTGTAACCTTCACTAGCAAGAGGTACAATTTTTATCCTGTACTTTATCTCTGGATATGTATCCAAAAGAGAATATAATCTATTTTTCTCTTTATCTGTAATATCTCTAAGGGGAGTATATCTTACCACGTCATAATGGTGTAAATCTATGCCAAGCTAAAGCTGTATCTATCACATATCTTTGTCAAAGTGATAAATATTATTTTACTAAAATTGTCAATCTATGTATTTACATAACTGTTAAGGTAAATTATAATGATCAAGCAATTGATGATAAGGACTTTGATAATCCAGATCATGAATTCCTACTATAGCAACTTTAATTATATCATCAATAGATTTTGAGATATCAAACCAACATTGAAGAACATATTTTCAAATGTATAATCACAAAGACCTAAGATTGATTCAGGTTATAATAATCTCGTCATTTCTTTATTGTCTTCTCTCTGTTTCTTTATTACACAATTCTCATCTTCGAGGCAGCAAAATAAAATTAATATCATTTGAATAATTTTCTAATAAAGAAAAAATTAAAACAATAATTAATGAAGAGATTTAGAAAATTTAATAAAAAATGTATCTGTCTTGATTTCATCGGATATTTCTGAAATTTTTGGACTAATATCGATCTTATATTTTAAATTTAAAAAATACGAACTTAACAATATTGTCAATATAACTAATGATTTGCTTTTGCCTTTTGAATATATACTTAAAATATTATTATTTTTGTCATATCGTAATTCTCCGGAATAGTTCATCTTTAGAGATAAATTTACTATTTGAAAAAGTTCTTCAATGGTGAAATCATTAAGATTGATTCCATACTTGCCCAAAGAATTTATAAAGGAAGCATAATTTTTGCTGGAATAAATTATAGGAGTATATTCACAAGTTGGTGCATCATTTTTATCTTTTTTAATACTAGATATATTGTTATTTTCCTGACTATGATAAGAAATTGGAGAGGAGGAGGAGGAAGAGAAACCAAGTCATTAGACTTACTATTAGCTTCTAATAAAGATAAATTTGAAAGATAAATAGAATATAAATATTGAGAAGTGGAGAAACAGGAAAGGTCTTCAATAAATTTAATAATTTGAATGGCTTTTAATTGATTCAATGATTCAGTTTTATTCAAATTTTTGATCTCAATTGCTTTTTTCCATTCTTCTTCAAAAATTTTCATATATGAAAATCCCAATATATCAATAGATGTAAATAATGCAGCCTTACCATTTCCTCCATCGATATTTATTATATTACCTGAATCTAGTATAATAATATTTGAAAAAACGTTTCCAACTTTTATCATAATTTCATTTGGTAAAAAGGATAAATATTCACTGCCAATACATTGATTTGAAATTAGAAATTGGAACTTTACACCCTTAGTAATAGCTTTAATTAAAGATGATTTGCATTCGGAAATTAATCTCAATCCCCAAATATCAAGAATTGCAGTAATACTAGTTCGAGAATTCTCAACTAGCACAGATAATTTTTGAAGAGTAGATTTAGGATCTAATATGAAATATCTTTTTTCTTCAAGACCTTTTAAAGAATTACTTTCATCATTAATCTTTTGTAATTTTTCAACAACTCGTTTCATATTTCTCAGTTTCTGTTCTTGTATTAATACAATTTCTTCAAAAGCTTCAGTTGGATTTATTGCACTACATATTAGAGGTTTTTGTTGGGAAATGACAGATAACCCCTTTTTCTCTAATTTTTTTAAGGTTAGATAAATTTTTGTTCTTGGTAAATGAGAATAATATGCTATTTCACTAGCAGATAGCGAACCTTTACCTATCATGGTTAAATAAGCACGAGCTTCATATTGTGATAGACCAAATTCCTCTAAATTGCCAATTAGATCATTGTTTTTAATATTAATATTATTGACACATCGAGTATTATTATTATTAGGACTGTCATGATTTGAAAAATATTGGTTTCGCGCTCCGAAAGCTTTTTTATTATTGTTTTTTATATTACTAATATTTATATCCTGAAAGGAATAGTTGTTATCATGGATGTGTCTCTGATTCATTGATATTTTCTTAAAATAAGATTTAAAATAAAATCCCTTTGTCAATTAGATTATGTCAAAACTAAAAAAAATACTAAGCTAAATGGAAATTTGTAACTTAGATTACTGTAACCACAGTTACTATTAAACATCGAACATGCTGGTATTATATACATACTACAAGAAAAGATGATCGAATTTTATGAGAGAAAATGATAATTTAGAAATCATAGAAAATAATTCTTCTTTGACAACGACAATGACAACGATGACTTCAGCAGCAGTAGGAGCAGGGGCAACAGCAGCAGCAGCAGTACCACAACCAATCTCAGCAACAGCAACAGAATATAAAGAGGTAAAAAAAGATAATCTTAATTTAAATTCAAATTCTCAACATATAACTCAGAATTGTCATAATTCTCCATTTCTACGTGATAATGAATTTTATCTAATAAAATATAATATACCATTGAAACCAAAGATAAACCAAATACAATGCAGAATTAACAATGAGAAAATAAAGCTTCAAACTATTTTCAATGAATTAAAAATTCAAGATGAGGAAGTAATGAAGAAATTAGTTATTTCCATAAAAGAGAACAATATTCAATATTCGTCTTTAATCTCATCAGAATTGAATGGAATTAGAAAAACCAGTAGAGCTGTATGGACTACAAAAATTGTTTTAGATAATTTGTATAGTCAAATTTGTAGTGTATCTAGTTTTAAAGATTTAGTTGAGACAATAACTCCTTCATTAACAGTAGTGAAAAGTATTAGATCCTTATTAATTCCCTATATTAGAGAATCAGAACATGAATTTAAGAATATATCAGATTTGCTATGTGATGTTCTTTTTAATGCGGGTCAGATTGGAGGACATTTAATCAATTTTAAAATAGCAAATGATACAGCATTAAATATCATAGATGAAGCACTTTTTAAGGCAGAAAATAAAATAAAAACAGAATTTTTACCCATTCCTAATATAATAACTTAAAATAGAAACAATTTCTCTGTCTATTATCTTTTGTTCCATGACTTAATTTTTTATATATTATTATTATAGTAATAATTTATTGATTTTATCTTTTGAATCTTTTTTATTTTGAAACATTATTATTATTACTATTATTAGATTACTTCAGATAAAAGATAAAGAGATAGATATATAGAGTATTATAACAGCCAATTAATCTATCTAATTACTTTTTTTCCTTCATCAATATAGAAGATTGATTCATTTTTATTCAATGAAGAACCGGCGATTAGATTTAATATAGAAGTTGTAACATTCCCTATATCTGATTCAACTCCTTCGATATTTCCTGCTAGAATTAGATATAATCTGATTCTTGATCCTAATACATCAGATAATTCTTGATTTACTGTGGCTGTATATGGTCTAAGTGCACCTCGAAATACCTCAGACCTTGCTCTAGACAATCCAGAGATTTTCTTGCCAGAAGGAGAATCAGGACCAAGAATGACTATTATTCCTTTAGAATCTTTAAATTTAGCAGGTTGATGAAGTGCACCATCCGGCGCCATAAATCGTACTGCTTCTCTAGTTATCAATCCAGGAATATGGATAAAATTATTTACCAGCCCATCCCATTCTTGTCTAGATAAAGATGATAAATTGCGATTATAATCATAATCACCTGTAAAATGAATAACAGCATCAATATTTCCAAATTTTGTTTTAGCAGTATTAAAAATTCTCTTTACTTTCTCTTCATCTAAAAGGTCTAATGAATGACTATGAAAATCTTTATAAAATTTCATATCATCCGAATTTCTACTAAGGATTATTACCTGTTTTACACCAATATCATTTAGTTTGTTTGCAAGGGTAATGACTCTTTGTATATCTTTTTCTTTTGAGGAAGTTGTTGTAATAATTACTACCTTTTCTTTTAACTCTTGTATATTATTACCATCTATTGAAGTTCCAACAATAGGTTTAACAGGATAAAATACTCTATCATTGGGAATAATCCTACCATTGATTAATTTACTGATAGTATCATCCGACAAAGTTAGAACCATTTCCGCTACTTCTTCTTGACTTAAAAATTCATTATCTACTATCATTTTACTTGTATTATTTTGGATTTTTTCTGCTATTTCCTGAATTTTTATCAACATTCCTTCAATCGTTTTATTTAGATCTCCTTGATTGGCAGAAGTAGAAGTAGAAGAAGAAGTTCCACCAGATGGGACAGATGATGAACGGGAATTTGATATTTGCTCTGCTATTTCCATAATACCTTTTGAAAATACATCGGAAGGCTCTCCTAAAAGGTCTAATCCTTTTGTTGCAGCTAATTCGATCTCTGACGATTCAAGACCAGGATATCCACCTATACGTAAAAATTCTGCAGCTGCTTTTGGATAAACAGTTTTATAAATTCTATCAGAATGCACCGGTCCTGGATTGGTGGCTACAGATTTTATTCCCTGTTCTACCAACTCCCATGCTAACGCTTCAGCCAATCTGTTTTTAGCTCCTTGTGCAGCAGTATAAGGAGTTCTGAATCTATAGGGTCTTTGTTCATATTTATTTTCTTCAGTAAAAAATGTAGCAATTGTTATTATTTTAGAACCTTTTTCCATTACTTTAAGTCCTTGAACAGATGTCCAAAAAGTTCCTGTAAGATGGATAGCAACACAGTCTTTAAAATCTTGAAAGGAAGCATTAGTAAATGTCTTTACAGGACCAGATACTCCTGCATTATTTACAATAATATCAACCTTACCAAATTCTTGTTTAATAGTTGAGAACATTTCGTTAATGCCAACTTCATCTGAAACATCAACTCCTGAAAAAGCTCTAACAGTACCCGATGATCCAACTTTTTTCATAATATCCATGAGGATATCAGCGGTTTTATCCAATGGTTCCTTTCTTCTTCCCATTATGATAATACTCGCACCTTTTTCTGCAAATTTTTTAGCAATAGCCTGACCGATTCCTGTTCCACTACCCGTAATCACAACACTTTTATTTGAAAATTTTAAATCTGACGATTTATTAGATGATTCTGCCATTATTATTTTGGCAGGTTCTATTCTACTATATATCTTTTGCTAATTGATCAGTTACCTTTAAGAGAGGATTGTGATTTATATATACGACTAGCAAAGAAGAATGAGAAAATTAAATAGACTTTATCTATCAATTCTTTTTAGTATTATTTTAGGAAATCTTCTTTTAGCATCATCATACCAGACTTTTATCAAAGATATTTATGCACATCAACTTTTTAATTCTTCAGGAGAGAAAATGGGTAATTATTATGTACAAGTTGCTACAGACCCAGAGATTCCAACAACTGGTCAACCTACAAAGATAATGATGAGAATATCTAGCACAGATGGTACAGAACTTTCCGATGTTCCAATCTCTATTGAAATAGTAAGAAATGGCCAAGATATTGAGAAAATTCCTCCAATGGTAGTAACAAATGGTCATCGTGAATTTGATTACAAGTTTCTAGAACCAGGAAACTATATTTTCTATGTATATCTACAAGACATCTACCATAGCGGTGGGAAAACTATAACATTTATATTTAATATTAGTACCCTCAATCCTTTTGGATATATTTTTTATTCATTGATTAGTTTTGCCGTAGCAACTCCTATAGTAGTAATAGCAATCATATTCTTTCAAAATAGAAGACAAAAGAAGAGGATACAGGAAAATAAAAGTGTAGAGAAATAATTTTTAAAGGTAAATAAATCAATCGACACAAGTAAAAAAAATAAATCATTGAATTAAAAAAAGGAATTTGAAAAAGAAAGTATAATGTAGAGAGATAAAGAGAGCGAGAGAGAGAGAGAAAGAGAAGTATTATTACACTCTACTGCTCTCTACTATGAAAAATAGAATCTAAATGGCATAAAAAAGAAAGAAAAGTAAAAAATATCTAAGAAATAGTCGACTTCTCAAAGTTTGATAAAGATTTTTCTTTATCTTGTATTCTCCAACTATATAAAGTAACCATAACCATCATAGAGAATAAAATTATTCCTATTCCAAGATGTAAAGTTACCAGATGAGCATGGAGACGCTCTATAATTACAAATGCACCTAAAGTAATTTGAGATACTACTGCCGATCCTGCAATGATAGAAGCAATCTTCATTCCTTTTGGAGCCTGTTTTGATTTCAGTGTGAATGATCATTGTAATAATAACCATTAATGCTGTAATTGCTGCTATAGTACGATGAAAGTATTCTATTATAAAATCTGCTAGTGGAACTAATCCAGCAGGACATAGAGGCCAATCTGGACATGACAAACCTACACCTGATGCACTAACATAACCACCAATAAATATCAAAGTAAAAAGTATAGATAGTGTAGAAAAAGAAAGTTTTTTTAAGAGCATTTCATTATCGCTCTCTCTTATTTTTGTCCTATTCTTGTTATTATTTGTTTTATTCTACTACCAAAGTACCAGTCATGTATGGATGTACACTACAGTAGAATGGATGTGTTCCTGCATCAACGTTTGATGTCTCTAGTACTTTGAATTCGCCACCATTTATTATACTTGTATCAAAGAGTTTGCCTGAATGTTGTATCTGATGGGCCTTTACCATTTGTAACGGTATGAGGCATGAGATCTACATTGTCAACAAGTATTGTATTACCTTTTTTGACTTTAAGTTCATCGGGTTTATAAGCAGGATTACCTTGTGTAGCTGCACCTTCCAAAATTGTCAATGTAGCATCAGCTTTCGGTTTTTCTGCTGCTGCTGGAGCCTTAGCAGTTGATGCTGAAGGAGTAAGTGCACCAGGAGCGCCCGCGGTAGTAGCAGCAGTTTTAGATAAATCAAATTTAGGTTTTAGGTGTGATGATGCTGGTGGTGTAGATGCCATATGATTCCATTCTATTATGCCGATTACTGCACCTACTATCATAATTCCAACCACCACAGCCAGCCCTTTGACTAGCCTTATTTTGGTTGTTCTAAGGATGGGACTCTCGTCGTCTGTAGTCATAATACTCCTCTCCAATCTTGATTTTTGGTTGTTCTAATGATGGGGCTCTTTTCGTCTGTAGTCATAATACTCCTCTCCAATCTTGAATGGATCTCTCATATTTGCTAATGCTCCTTTATAGGCACTCGTTAGGAAATTATATACCATTAGTACATAGGAACTTCCAACTACCCATGCAGCTATTGTGGCAATTTGGTTCATCGCTATCCATTCCGGCAATGGGATGTAATCGAAATACCTTCTGGGCATTCCATATAATCCCAATACGTGTTGGGTCATAAAGACAAATATTACACCCGTAAATCCGGCTGCAAAGTGTATCTTTGCTAGTTTTTCGTTATACATTCTTCCTGTAATTAATGGGAACATGTAGTACAAGAATCCGGTGAATGTGAGCGATACTGTACCCATCAGGATCAAGTGGAAGTGCCCTACAACCCAATAGCTATCATGAGTGATAAAGTCTAATGGTAATGCAGTATTTACAACACCACCTGCTCCTGATGCGAAGAATAACAAAATTCCTCCTAGACCAAAAAGCATCGGAGCTGCAAATTTGATTCTTCCTCCCCACATAGTTGCTACCCAGTTAAAGACATGCATTGATGAAGCCGGCACTGCTGCCAAAGTACCTACCATAAATACAGTCTTTTCTGTGAAACTCATACCTGTTGCAAGCATATGATGGGCCCAAGATGCAAATCCAATAGTGGATAATAGCAGAAACGCTATTACACCCGACTGGTAGCTAAATATAGGCTTTCTAGAGAATTTGGGTATCATTTCATACAGCATACCAACAGCCGGCAGCAAGAATATGTACACCTCAGGATGGAAGGTAAACCAAAAGAGATGCTGATATGCTATAGGATCTCCACCCATTGAAGGGTTAAAGAATCCACTTATACCAAGCCTATCTGTATACAACATGATTAATGCTGCAGCAAAGGTAGGTATAGCAACTAAAATCATAAATGAAATTGATAGTATGGACCAAGCAAATAATGACATTTTCATTATTGGTAAATCTGGATGTTTACACTTGAGCATAGTAACTATAAAGTTTATAGAACCAAGTACCGATGACAGACCCAAGATCTTTAAACCAAAGATCCACAATTCTGCTGCAGGTCCTGGTGCACGGATAATAGAATAAGGTGGATATGCAGTCCAACCCGTATCTGAAAATCCCAACCAGACCATTGCAGCTCCTACAGGTATCATCCAAAATGCTACTGCATTCAATTTAGGCCATGCCATATCTTTGTATCTAACTAGAATTGGAATCAAATAATTACCAATACCTGCAGCAAACGGAATAGCCCAAAGGAAAAGCATTGTAGTACCATGTACGGTAAAGAATCTGTGAAATGCACTAGGATCTGGAATTATTTGCTGTCCCGGCAAAAATAATTCAGCTCTAATTGCCATAGCTAAAGCTCCTCCCATCATCAAGAAGGTTACTGATAAAATAATGTACAGTAAACCTATATCCGTATGATGAGTGGAGAAAATTATCTCCCACATTGGACGTGGTTTTTTAATTTCTAGAACCATTTTTCTTCTTCCTCCATATAATCAGACAAAATTATACAAATATCATTATCAATAAAAGTATTTTGTTCATTCATTTATATCCACCCTCACTCTCTCTCTCTATCTCCCTCTCTATCTCTATCTCTCTCTCGCTCTCTTTATCTCTCTCGCTCTCTCTATCTGTCTTTTTTTTCTTACTCAATTGTTAAACTCCCCGTCATATATGGATGTACCATACAGTAGAATGGATATGTTCCTGCATCAATATTTGATGTTTCTATTTCTGCTGATTCACCACCATTTATCATACTGGTATCAAAGAGCTTGGCAGAATTTGGATCCGTTGAACTTTTACCATTTGTAACTGTATGAATCATCGTATCGGCATTCTTGACATGTATTGTATCGCCTTTTTTGACCTTTAGTTCTTTAGGATCATAGCTAGGATTTCCCTGTATTGAAGCACCTTCAGGAATTGTCAATGTAACACCTCCTGCTGCTGCTTGTTCAGTTGTTCCTCCACCAGCGGTACTAGTAGCATTTCCTGAGGTGCCAGATGTAGTAGTTGCTGAAGGTTGTTGTGATGTTCCTACAACTGTTGTCTGTCCGGTAGATGGTGATGTTGTTTTGGCTGGTGTTGCTGTTGCTGTTGTTTCTCCCCCAGCACCTGTCTCAGCGGCTGCAGGAGTAACTTGTGGAGGTTCAACAAATAATTTTGCTTTCATATTATAATGACTGAATCCACAATATTCTCTACATTGGATTAGGAACTCACCTGTTTGATCAAACGCATTCCATAATGTATTGATTCTTCCCGGGACTGCATCTATCAATAAAGTATAATCTGGAACGTTAAAGGCATGATTTACATCCAGAGAAGTAATTTCAAATCTATAGGGTTTGCCTTTTTCAACATGAAGTTCATTTACTTCTTTAGTTCCGTCTGCATGCTCAAAACTCCAAAACCATTGTTGTCCAATAACCTTAATGGTTTCAGCATCTGCTGGAACTTCTTCAATTATTCTCTCTACATTCCAAGACGCTGCACCTACCCAACATAAAATTGCAACTACAGCGCCTATGTAAACCCACTCATATACAGCATGAGCCATTAGCGGCCAATACCTCCCTCCGCTTCTTCAGCGACTCTAGCGAATCTCTGCCGTGGATGAGATTCCCTATATCTCCATACTATATATATAATTACAGCATTTACTACTGCACCGACAGCAAACGCAGCTATCATCAGATCATAAAATAGTTTCCATATTACTGCATTCCTTTGTATATATCCCTCAGATGTTTCCTGAGCAAAAGCTTGTTCAAAAAAGCTAACAAAAAGTATAGTGAAGAGGGGTAAAAAAGCCATTAATAACCAATTTTTAGATTGCAATCTCATTACTCCCTTTTTATTTAATGGAGATTACCCGCTAGCATCTAATTTAAGGTTTTTGAATTTATAATATTATTTAATTACCGTTACTATTATTCGTAGAGGTATCGTTTTGCACCCATAAAATTAACTGCCGAGATCGACCAAGTTTTAAATTCTTGTTTCAAGATTGTTAATGCAGCATTACGCATATGCCATTTATAGAGAGATTCAGGTTTCAAATCTAGTATATAAGAAATTGCTGCCTTTATAGGATCAAGATGAGTAACTAGTAATACATTGTGATTATTATGTCTGGACATAACTTGATCCAGTAAATCCCTTATTCGTGATTTTACTGCTGTAAAAGATTCGACTCCATGATTAGAAAGAACAGAGTCATCTCCCATATAGAAGCTCAGAAACAGATTTCCATACTTATTTAATATTTCATCATAATATGTTCCTGCTAATTTTCCCAAATCTATTTCATAAAGTCGATCATCTATTTCATAATCAAGACCTAATTCTTCTCCAACGATCTGTGTTGTTTCAATTGCCCGCGTCACAGGACTAGAATATATTTTAGAAATTGACATACTTTTTAATAATTGGGCAGTCTCTTTAACTTGCATTCGTCCTTTTTCTGTTAGATGCGATTCTAGATGTCGTCCAACAAGGATTCTGTTAACGTTATTATCGGCTTGTCCATGTCTCATGAAAATAGCTAGATTCAAGTTATTCTATACTATAATTTTTATCATCAATAATTTATATTAATGGAAAAAAATTGTTCAATTTTAAAGATCCATATCTTGAAATAAAAAATTATTATTATTATTAGCAATACACAAAGCATATGAAACAATATATTTAAAACACATAGCGAGAAGAATTAGCTGTTTCAAAAATGAAAATAGGAATCGTTGGTGGAACTGGTGGAATGGGCGAAGGTTTTGCTTTGAGATGGTGTGCAAATCATCAGATAGTTATAGGTTCTAGAGATAAAAATAAGGCATCAGAAGTGGCTAAAAATTATATGAAAATTGCACAAGATTTTTATAAAGATAAGATGAATGGCAATATTTCTGGCGATAACAATTTTGACCTTGCCAAAGATTTGGATATATTAATTCTCTCTATACCTTATGAATCAATTAACGATACATGTAGCAAATTATCGCAAGTTGTAAGTGAGAATTGTATTATTATTTCTCCAATTGTACCCATGAAATGGGAAGAAAAAGGTTTTACATACATACCTTTTGAAGAAGGAAAAAAAACTGCAGCTGAACTTGTTGCAGATAATTTCAAATCAAGATCAAAAATTGTTTCAGCATTTCATACAATATCTGAATCAAAGCTAAAAAAAATAGAATTGAATCTTGATGCAGATACCTATATTTGCGGAGATGATCCTTCAGTAGTACAAAAAATAAAAGAACTAGCGTCCGAAATACAAGGATTACGTCCTATATATTTGGGACAGCTCTCTATGACTTATCAGGCAGAAGTACTTACTCCAATGTTATTAAATGGTGCAAAAAAGAACAAATTAAAAAATCCTGGCCTAAAATTAGTAGTGTAAAAAAAATTATGAATTACAAGTTTAAAAGCGACGATCAACTGAGACGTGGAAAGAATTGGATGTCCGCGATGGGCATCTTATTTATTGTGATGGCAGTCATTATAGCTTTAAGAAACTTGTATTTTGTGTCTACACAACTTTCTTTTGAATTTTATTTAGATAACTATACAAATGGAAACATTACGAATGAAAAATTTGTAATAGCCATGTTAATTATTGGAGGATTTTTGTTATATTGGGGATATTTTAGAAAAAAAAGTGGACAAGATGAATATGATTACAATAGATAAGAAGAAGCCCCCGCCATCACCACCGCCATCATAGTCCCAAGATAAATATATGTGGAGACATGGAAGATTTTTGTTAGTTGAAGAAAGATCAATCGATCAATTAACAAAACTACTAATATAACAGTCAACAAAAACAAAAAAATGATACACAATTATTTATGTCTTTTTAAAAGATAAAAATAATAGTTTAAAGTTAGTTCTTCTTGTTCTTGTTCTTCTTTTGCTCTTTTTAGTAATATAATGCTTAGATAAAATAACTAGTTGTTGACATTTCCTTTAGTTTTTGAATCCTTTTTTCTACTGGTGGATGAGTTGAAAAAAGATTTACTAGTGTGTTTGACGATAATGCAGGAATAATAAAAAAGGCATTAAGGCTTTGAAAACGTTGATGTTGTTGTGGCGGAACTTGGCGCATACTTCCACTGATTTTTGTTAAAGCACTTGCTAGTTCCATTGGTCTGCCTGTAATTTGTGCAGAACCACGGTCTGCAGCAAATTCTCTATATCGGGATATAGCTCTTGTTATAATAAAACTAATTATCCATGTGACTACAGCTACCAATACAATGATAAGCATACTAGCCCCTGCATTGTTTCTAGATCTATCGCCATAACCATATCCTCCTCCTCCAAACATGGCTCCAAACAGAGCATATCGCATCAGAAAACTGGCAACAATTGAGAAAAGACTCGCAAGAGTTAAAACCAAGACATCTCTGCTTTTAACATGAGTGAGTTCATGAGCAAGCACAGCTTCTAGTTCATCATAATCTAAAATATCCAGCAAACCTGTTGTTACAGCTACCAGAGAACTTTTGTGACTTTTGCCTGTAGCAAATGCATTTGGCATTTTTGTGTTAACAACAGCTACCTTTGGTTTAGGAAGATTGCTCCTTTGAGCCAATCTTTCGACAATTTCATGAAGCTGAGGAAACTGCTCTCTTGAAACAACCTTGGCTCCAGAAAACCACAAGACCATCTTATCAGAAAAATACCATTGAGCTAGTAGCATCGCTGAAACCATCAAGGTAATTGGAATAAATCCAACTCCCAAATAGGTTAGGACACCAATAAAAATAGCATATAATGCTGAAAGTGCGATAAAGCAAAATATTAGCCTAAGAGATAAACTTTGATCTCTTTTGTAATTAAATAATCTATTATCTGCATTCAAAGATATTCACTATATTATATATTTTACATTACAGACATTTAAAATTAATTGTCGTTTGCTATTGCTGCTGCGATTGTTGTTGTTGTTATTATTGTTGCTTATACTTGTACTGCTAAGAATTTTCCCAATTTATCCATTGCTTGTTCTAAAAGTTCTTCTTTGGCCAAATACACAATTCTAAAATGATCAGCTCCAAAGGTAGAACCAAAACCTGAGCCATGTACAGTTAAAACGCCGGTATTATTCAACAAATCAATTACAAATTCAAGGTCATTCTTCCAACGACCATCTAAATTAATTTTTGGAAATACATAAAATGCACCTTTTGGCAAAGTGCAAGAGACTCGTGGCATAGAGTTTAGCCTTTTAACAATGTAATTGCGTCTATTTTTTAATTTGTGTACCATCTGCTCTATATGATCTTGTGGTCCTCGCAATGCCTGAACAGCTGCTTTCTGAACTGGCAGATTTGAGGCGATTCTTACTCTTGCAAGTTTGGGAACATTATTTCGAAAATCATCCAATTTAGAAGAACTGCTATTTATACACATGTAACCACAGCGCCATCCAGTCATTAGATAGACTTTAGAGAAACCGTTCAAAAGTATAACAGGAAGATCTTTAGATACACTTCCAATCCCAGAAAATGTCTCATCAAATACTATTTTGTCATATATTTCGTCACAAATTATATACAGATCATGTTGGGCAGCAACATCTACTATATCCTTTAAATTATTATAAGAAAATACTTCGCCTGTAGGATTGTTGGGACTTATAAGACAGATTGCACTGGTTTTAGAAGTAATTTTGGATTTTAAATCGTCGATATCTGGTTTTCCATCAGAATGGATTTTAAATTCTACTGGTTTTCCTCCATAAAACTTGACATATGATTTGTATGGTGGATAGTGGGGTCCAGGCATAAGTATCTCATCATTAGGACTGACAACAGATGCCAAAGTCATATCTAATGCTTCTGAGACTCCATTTGTAACCAAAACATCATTCTCGGTTACGTCAAAGCCCTTTCCTTTCTCTTTTTCTCCAATAGCTTGTCTGAGCTCGGGTAATCCCTCTGATGCTGTATAATAATTTTCGTTATTTTGAACTGCTTTAATTAATGCATTTTTTATGTGGTCAGGAGTGGGAAAGTCATACTGTACGGGGTCACCAATATTTAGATATATCCCTTTTTTGCCATGCTTCTTTTCATATTCTCTTGCATGCGTAATGATATCTCTAATAGCATATTCAACACCTGCCGTCCTCTCTGAAACCTTCAATTGAGTATCTACTTATTACGAATTACCTAGATAAAGTATTCTCCAAACCTATATTCAATAACCAATGATGCTAATTGAATGAAAAGTGCTACTATTATTATTTAGGATAAAATAAATTACTGTACCTCAAAATAATTCAATTTACCATAATACAAGATCAAATAAGAATAATTTTATTATTGTTTATAATCTCTGACAAAATTTGAATTTAAATTATTTAATATTTCATAGTGAATTTAATTGTAAAAGAAATTATGAATTTACCATTTTATTCGTAATGTTTTTTACTGTATCATCATATAAAGTTTCTGCCATTTCTATAATTTGGTTTTCATAATTAGAGATATAATGATTTACGAAAATCTCAGGACTATAAAATATATTTTTAATGAAGAATTTTGTGTTTTTATCTTTCTTCATGAATTTCAATATAGTCTCAAAAGCTATTTTTATAAAATCTTTCTTTTGACTTAAACACTTGTCAATGTCCTTTTCTATTTTACTTTTAAGATTGTTGTATTCTTCACTATTCTTTATATCTTCTAATAACTGTTTTTTATAGTATATTTCGCTATTAATTGAGCGTAATTCATCTTTTTTAGAATCAATAGCGTTTAAAAGTGAATTCAATTCTATTTTCGATTCATAAATCTTGTTTCTAAAAAGTTCATTCTTTGATAGAAGTTCATCTGTTTGACTTCTAAGACTTGTCAATGCATTAGAAGTAATATCATATTCTTTTTTAATACTTGGAAAAGAATCAATCATTGTATTCAATTCGACTATTTTGTCTTCGCTAATGTTATTCTCTTCCATGTGAAAATACAAGTCTATAAGAGACTTGAAAGCATGTCGATTATTCAATTTTTGGTATATTGTTATGAGATCCTCAAGGTCTTGCAGAGACAAATATTGTAAAAATATGGTTTTTGCTTCTTCTGGATGAATATTTAATTGTATAGCAACATCTAGTGGCGTTATTCCTTTCTTATATAATTTCAATGTTTCTGATCTCTTTGACGAAAATAATCTCATTTTTTCTTTTTCCTCTTTTTCTATTACTTCTCTTTCTCTTGCTTCTTTTTCCTCTCTTTCGTATTCTTTAAGAATTGCGACTAGATCTCTGGTCGACATATGCAGTTCTTCGGCAATTTGCCGTACTGTATATCCTCTTTTATGTAAAATTATAACTTGTTTCTTCCTTTCTTGTATTGACCATTTCATACTTAAATACATTTATAACATACTGCTTTTATCATTTTTTTATTCTTATTTTTGCTTTATTATTATTGATTTCATTGTTACCATGAATTTTCATTATTTTCATTTGTTTTCTGCAAAAAATCGTTATGCTTGAAATACTGTTCTATTTGATTATGCAAAAATTATTTATTTTTCTAAGGATAGCTTATGACGAGGAAATATTTACCTTGTTCTAAGAGTTGGTCTTATATTATCTGTATTAGTGTTTTCAATCCTCAAGATTGTTTTCAAATTACCACAAAAATTATTATGTAAATTTTTCAGTTATAATTTATCAGTGATATTATTATCTTATGACATCGTATTTTTAAACTAAAGAATAATAACGAAAATCGGTGGTTTAGTTTAATTAAGAGACCTTAATAATACTGAATAATGGGTTCGTAGCGTAGTCAGGATATCGCGGCGGTCTTCGGAACCGCAGGTCGTGGGATCGAAGCCCTCCGAGCCCGTTAACCAAGTGGGCTCATATACTAGTAGATGGAAAATATTGTTGGAGGTCCTCTAACAAGAATGCCTACAAAACTTAAAGATACATTGGAAAAAGTCAGGAAACTGGATAACAGATCAAATTCAGACTTGTTAATTGAGTTTTATGAATATTTGAGAGCCTCTAGAACTTCTGAAAGATACCAGAGTGATATTCTGAAAGTTCTTGTCAAGTTTTCAGAATTTATCAATGACAATCTGATGAAGGTACAAAAGAAAGAACAAGTTATTGCATATCTTAATACAAAGATAAGAAACAAAGAAGAGGATCCTGATGAAAGATGGATTACTACTTGGAATGACTACCTATGGAGAATAAAATATTTCTTTAGATGGTTATACAATATTAAAAAGAACGAGAATATTGATAAGTTTATTTCATCAGAGCCATCAAACTGGACAACACCCATTTTTGTCCAAATTAAGAAGATAAAGACAAAAAGATTGAGTCCTTATCTTGAAAGCGAGTTATGGGAAAAAGATGATATTACTTCAATCATAAAGTATGAACCATACTCACGCAATAAGGCTATTCTTATGCTTATGTGGGATCTGAATGCCCGACCTCATGAAATTACTTTATTGAAGATTAAGCACATTAGACTAAAAGAGAGATATGGCGAAGGTGAAGTTCCACATGAAGCAAAAACTGGAAGTGGTCCCATCTTGCTTACTTCTAGTTTTCCATATGTGAGAGACTGGTTAAATGAACATCCTTTCAAAAATGAACCTAATGCTAGATTGATATGTAATTTGCTAAATGGTGCTCCGATAAATCCAGATGCAATATGGACAATGATGAAACAACTGAGAAAGAGAATAATTAGACTTCTGGAAAACAACACAATTGAAGAACTAGAGGAAAGAGAGAAATTAGATTATCTTATTAAAAGAAAAAGATGGAATCCTTATTGTTTTAGACATTCTTCCATAACTAATGATTCAGACTACCTTCCTGATTTTGCTCTCAAAAAGAAGGTTAGATGGAGCATCAATTCCAAACAAGGTGCTCGATACATAAAGAGAAGAATGGGAGATGAGCTAAAGATGGAGATCCTTACAAGAAATGGAATAATATTAGAACAAGATATTAAACAAAAGCCCTCTGTTCATGTATGTCCTAGATGTGAATTAGTTAATGCTATAGATAACAAATATTGTTCTAAATGCAGTTATCCACTTACCCCACAGGCATTTGAAGATATTAAGACAGAAGAAAATAAAAGATTGAATGTACTTGAAGAAAAACAAAAAGAAAAAGATAATGACATACTAGAAATGAAGGATCAAATTCAGATGATTGTGGCCACTTTAGGGAAAATATTAGGCAATCAAAATAGTAATACAATAAGAAGTGAATTGGCTAAAGACCTGATTGAAAAAGGAATGTATGTGCATATATCAAACAACAACAATAATGATAACAATTAAGTTAGTTTTACTTTATATTATGCTCATCTACATCTATGATAAGAATTCACCAATAATTGTGATAACTTGAAAAAAATATCCTTATACATGTTGTTAAACCTGAATTCTATTTCCTTAAGATATAGAGGAAAATACTTTCTGGCTACTCCTCTGTAATGGTACAACGATTTGTTCATATAATTCCAAAAATCTTCAATATCAAAAGTTGTTATGCATTCTCTGCGAGGTTCTACTCCGCTATATGCTACTACTTGATGTTTTCTTGGTAGATTTAACATGCCATATCCAAGATAATGATTTAATTTGCGAAATGATCCGTGATTATTATAATAGCGACGCCCTTGTTTCTCATCGATTTCGTTTCTTAAGCTAATCAATATATCATTACTTATGTTGGAAGAGACTGGAAATGTAATAATACTCTTGCTGTTCATCTGAGAGATACCAATAACTAGATTGTCATTTTTATAAGTACTCCATCTATATTCAAGCTGTTTATTTTCTCTTTTATGATGACAATCTAAAATTATCTTATCAATTTCTATCTCTTTAGAAAACATGGATTTTTGCTGTAGTTGTTGTAGTTGAGCTAGTGATGCATCATAGATTGCCTGTCTAAATAATAAAAATATTCTCTCTATTGTTGATATATCATACTGCACAGAATCTTTGATTTTATATGCAGAGTGACCATATGCAAATCGGTTAAGAAGATGTATTACACCACTTGGTTTTATCTTGATTCTTGCTAAATATGTACCAGTAAACTCACTAAAGTTATACCTACAGTCTTTACACCAATATCTATTTGATTTTAAATTATATTGTACTTTACACCTACATCTAGGACACAATTTTTTTCCATTATCTCTAAGGTTGCTAAAATATTGAATGCTTTTTATGTCACTGGATATTAGTTCATTTAGTTTGAATTTTTTATGCTCCAAATGTACAGGTAACCTTCAGTCATTGCTCTTATTCATATACCTAATAAATACCTAAATATCTACATGCCAACTTTGATACAAAAACAAAAATCATCAACAGAAGTCAAAGGAGTAAAACTATCATGCCAAAGATGTCAATATAGTTGGGCCTATACTGGAAATAATCCCTATGTTTGTGCTTGTCCACATTGTCGCACATCTGTAACAGTTCATAAAAAGCGTGATAGAGGTAGGGAGGAGACCACATTTCAGGAATGAGCAAGCAAAAAAATATATCGTCTCTTATTAAGCCATGGACAATAAACTCATGTCCTGGACCACATCATATATGTCCAAAGATATGGAAAAATAAGTTTATTGAACATGAGATTCATTGTAAATGTAACTGTCATAAGAACAAGAATAATAATAATGCTGATATTGAGTTTTGCTATTCCACTGACACTAAAGCTAACACTAACGTGCTCACTTCTGAATAGAAGAGGAGGTTGTAAACCACACGAAAAAAATAGAAGAAAGGTTTGCAAGACCACAAAATAATAAGCAATATGAAGATAAAAAGTTGTCTCTTCAAACCATCAATGAGATTGGGGAACAGATTAAGAGTCTACAAAAATCACTGGCTTTGTTAAGACGTGATTTGCCTGCCATAGTTCAGATTGAATTAATACGTCATTTTGGAACTCGTCATAGATTCCAAAAGGACGAACTCATACGAAATCGTGAGAGGCGATTTTAGGAAATGACCTTATCACCAGTTCCAACAGCAGCAACAACAAAAGAAATCATAGATCTAGAATTATCACAAGAACTTCAAGATTTAGGAATAGTTACAGATTTCTTTTTTGAAGCTAATACTACTCAAAACTTTATTCTGGAACTGAACATTGATAATAATAATCTAAGAAGCATTTGTCATTATTATAAAGACTGGAATCGTACGAAGCGAAATGCGAAAGATGCTCTAATTGAAAAAGAGATTCCACAACCTTATCATAAACCGATTGCTGATACTCTTGATGCGAATTACCATACTATAACAGTATCACAACACGATTATAATAGTAATGGTGATCAGGAGCAGATCCAAAAAGAAAATTCAAGAGAATCTAAAGGAGAGAATAAGGATGATGGAAAAAAGACTTGTACAATTAATAAATATAGTCATGGAATTCCGTTGGCTGAAGCAATTTTATCAAATAATATTCCTTGTTTTATTCAGATAATTAATGATAAACCATCACTCTCAAAAGAAATACCCTTATCTGATATTGATATAATACCTCCGGAAAGAACTGAGTATCTAAGCAAAGAGTATAGTTTTGCTTCAGTTGAAGAGATTGAGTATTTTATTAACCGAGCTAAAAACGAAACTTTGGATTCCCTTTTTAATAGAGTAAAAACTGAACTAAAAAAATTCATAGATATAGATGATAACTTTATCAATATCTTAGCTGCCGATATTATCTTTACATATTTTCAAGATAGATTGGGAATGACTCACTATTTGTTAATTGTTGGAGATAATAATACTGGAAAGAATAACATATTACTTGTGTTTTCGTTTCTCGGATATAGACCAGTATATGATATAGCAATAACACCTGCCAATATTTACAATTTTGGAAGTCAACTTGAAGAAGCTCAACATATCATAATAGAGGATGAGATTGACGACATAGATCAACAGGTTGAAAAAAAGAAGCTGTACAAACAAAGTTACAGAAGTGGGACAAAAGTAACCAGAATATATGAAAATTCTAGTCCTATTAACAATAAAAAAAGAAAATCGTCTTCAAGACAACAAGGCTTTTTTTTATTTAGTTTTAAAATGTTTGCTTCCGAAAAAATGCCAGACAAAAAAGAATCTAAAGGGTTTCTGGAAAGAATAATAGTCTTAAAGGCAGTACCAGGCAATCCACAATATGATATTTCAGAAGTAATTGATGAGTCAGGAGACGAGCAATTCAAAGAACTATATGAAGAATTAATGAATACAAGAAAATTACTTTTAATGTACAGATTATTACACCATAAAGACACTATTCCTAATGTCAAACTAAACATTAAGAACAGATACAAGCAGTTAACCAAGCCGTTAATAAGACTATTCCAAAACACAAAGTCAGTTGACGATATAAAAAATCCTTATCTAAATACATTATAGAGAAGAATCAGGAAAAAATAG
>CAWIYT010000122.1:0-10319 GCA_963840085.1 uncultured Nitrososphaerales archaeon | reverse complement strand
ACTTGAGACAATGAAGGCTTTCTATACCATTTTATCTCCTTGAGCTGGATGGATTCATGACCTGTATTGAAGCCGCCTTTCCATTTGCCGAGAATACTTTCACAAGAAACTGTCTCTAATGCATTAAATACTTCATCAAGCTCTTCAGTATTAATCAGCCCTTGCGATTTCGCAATTCATAGAATCTTTCCTTTGCAATCATCTTGTTTCTCTTTTTGATATGTTCTTCCTTTCTTAATATGTGTGATTACCAACTTCTATTTTTCCATTCTGTTTTTCATTCTAGCAGTTATATCATTAAAACGGTGTATAGTTATACTACTTTCTACTGATTCTAGAATGTCATTTCGGATGGGAGTTTCAGAGCTAAGCGCCGGAGTGTGGCTCGAACCTTCGTCCATCAAATGCGGGTTCTACTATCAACTTTTAAAAGATATTCAAATTACTTAGAGATATTGCATCAGAATGTATGTTGATATCGAGAAGAAATTCATTTTAAAAGAAATAATAATTATTTGTTATGAACATGATCTTCAAAGAAAGAAATCAATGTCAAAATATTATTATCTTGGTATTTGATCTGAGACATTATTCCATCTTTTATTAATTCAATGTTTCAGCTGTAACTCCAATCTCATAATTCTTTAATGTAGTTCCTTTTATGTCCAAGGCAACCTCTTGATTATCAAAAAGTATCTGATCGTTAGTAATTTTTATAGGACATCCATTATAGAACATACCATCTGCATTTATAATAATTTCATTTGTCTTGTATCATTAATTCAAATATTATATTCTGTTTCGAATTTTGTATACTCAAATGTTTTGATTTATAATTTATTTGCCAATCTCGACTTTTTTCTGCAGACCAATAATTTTGAAACACTATTGCAATTAAATCATTAATTTTATTAAAAAAATTTATGTCTAAAAAAATATAGCTTTGACCTGCATATTCTTCTTTCTTTATTGATATAATATCAAAATCATCTACTACAAGAATTCTTGATGCGTATTTCTACAAATGTACATTTACCTACTTTTACAATCAAATCATTAACTTTATGGTGTTGTTTCATAGTAAAAGCATCTTCTTCATGAACTTTATTGTATGGATTTATTTTTGCATTACGTAAAGATGATTCAGAAATCAGTTCGATCAGCATATTTGATTTGATTTGTTGGGCATATAGCTATCATGTTTTCGGGTAAAAAAGCTGAAATTTGAGAAGTTTTATTCACTTAGCATATCTATAAATTCCAATACGGACACCCAGAAACAAATACATCCATAGTTTGCTTCTTTTGAAAGTTGTTGTTGAATTGTAATGGAGGAATTTTAGAAGTCATGTCTGTATAATTATGTCATATAAATAAATATTTTAATTAAAGTTATTTATCATAAAATTTTAAATATACTTCATGAAAAAATAGTTTTATAAGCTTTTTTCATAGTAAAATAAATTTTTTGGTAAATTCTATAACTAAAAATTTTACGCTTAGCTTAATTTATGAATCTTATTTGACTTTTCTAAATGTTCCTCAATTGGAAGATATTAGGAGCAAACCTGCAAGACAGAGAAACTACAAATCATAAATCAATCATTGAGAGAAAACTACAAGGTAAAGGAAGACAAGTTAGTTTCATTGATCCCACTAATTATTAGAATATAAACATATTCGGTATGAAGATAAAATTAAAAATTAAATTCAAAATAAGTTCAACACAAGGTATACACGCAAATGGTCGATTAACATACTACTTAATTTGTTATTACACAAGTGGAGAGTTGGACTTTGGAATCATTGCATTTGGTAAAGATAGTATGTTAATCGACCATTTGCGTGTATACCTTGTGTTGAACTTATTTTGAATTTAATTTTTAATTTTATCTCATACCGAATATGTTTATATTCTAATAATTAGTCAGATAAATGAACTAACTTGTCTTCCTTTACCTTGTAGTTTTCTCTCAATGATTGATTTATGATTTGTAGTTCTTCTATCTTGGTTTGCAGGTTTGCTCCTAATCTTTTCCAATTGAGGAACATTTAGAAAAGTCAAATAAGATTCATAAATTAAGCTAAGCGTAAAATTTTAGTTATAGAATTTACCAAAAAATTTATTTTACTATGAAAAAAGCTTATAAAACTATTTTTTCATGAAGTATATTTAAAATTTTATGATAAATAACTTTAATTAAAATATTTATTTATATGACATAATTATACAGACATGACTTCTAAAATTCCTCCATTACAAATTCAACAACAACTTTCAAAAGAAGCAAACTATGGATGTATTGTTTGTGGGTGTCCAGTATTGGAATTTATAGATATAGTGAATAAAACTTCTCAAATTTCAGCTTTTTTACCCGAAAACATGATAGCTATATGCCCAACAGATCATATTAAATATGCTGATGGACTGATTTCTGAATCATCTTTACGTAATGCAAAAATAAATCCATACAATAAAGTTCATGAAGAAGATGCCTTTACTATGAAACAACACCATGAAGTTAATGATTTGATTGTAAAAGTAGGTAAATGTACATTTGTAAATACATCAAGAATTCTTGTGGTAGATGATTTTGATATAATATCAATAAAGAAAGAAGAATATGCAGGTAAAAGCTATATTTTTTTAGACATCAATTTTTTTAATAAAATTAATAATTTAATTGCAATAGTGCTTCAAAATTATTGGTCTGCAGAAAAAAGTCGAGATTGGCAAATAAATTATAAATCAAAACATTTGAGTATACAAAATTCAAAACAGAATATAATATTTGAATTAATGATACAAGACAATGAAATTACTATAAATGTAGATGGTATGTTCTATAATGGATGTCCTATAAAAATTACTAACGATCAAATACTTTTTGATAATCAAGAGATTGCATTGGATATAAAAGGAACTACATTAAAGAATTATGAGATTGGAGTTACAGCTGAAACATTGAATGAATAAAAGGTGGAATAATGTCTCAGATCAAAGACCAAGATAATAATATTTTGACATTGATTTCTTCCTATGAAGATCATGTTTATAACAAATAATTATTATTTCTTTTAAAATGAATTTCTTCTCAAGATCAACATACATTCTGATGCAATATCTCTAAGTAATTTGAATATCTTTTAAAAGTTGATAGTAGAACCCGCATTTGATGGACGAAGGTTCGAGTCACACTCCCGGCGCTTGGCTCTGAAACTCCCGTCCGAAATAGCATTCTACAATCAGTAGAAAGTAGTATAACTATACACCGTTTTAACGATATAACTGCTAGAATGAAAAACAGAATGGAAAAATAGAAGTTGAGAGGTAATCACACATATTAAGAAAGGAAGAACATATCAAAAAGAGAAACAAGATGATTGCAAAGGAAAGATTCTATGAATTGCGAAATCAGCAAGGGCTGATTAATACTGAAGAGCTTGATGAAGTATTTAATGCATTAGAGACAGTTTCTTGTGAAAGTATTCTCGGCAAATGGAAAGGTGGTGACTTCAATACAGGTCATAAAGGATCCGTCCAGCTCAAGGAGATAAAATGGTATGGAAAAACCTTCAATTCTCTCAAGGATGCCAAACCATTAATTTGCTACAACGAAAAAGGAGACCTCTATTCAAATCAGAAATGGGGCGGAGAAGCCAGCCTTTGGATGATTGAATTCAGGGGGAAGGTGTCAGCCACTATGGTATATGACAACCAACCAGTTTTCGATCACTTTAGAAAGGTTAATGATTATACTCTTATGGGTATTATGAATGGCAAGGATATTGTCTTCGATAATGGCGAACACTTCTACTTTTTTTTGGAAAGAGCATGAAAAAAACTTGTGACTATTACTAAAGGATTTATTAAAAAAATGATTATATCCATTAGACTACATGTTATGAGATAAATTATTTGATATTCGTTAATTCTAGAACTGATCTAGCTTATTGATACCAGAGTTATAGAATAAATTGCTTCTCTACTGATATTATTACCAATAACATGAAAGAAATTGTAAGAGACAGTTATAACTAGTTCTATCATGTATAATCTCATGACCAGAAGTAATGGGTCCAACTCTCAAACTATATTTATTGTCTTATATTGGGCCAAAAATATTGTGTCAAAAACAGTTCATACATCTTTGGATAAAATCAACTAAAACAAGATTCATTATTATTTATAAGACTTCAAATTTTGAGACGTCGAAAAAATATAGAAAGAGAATATGATATCATTATTTATCAATAATATAGAAAAGAAGATATGGCTTAAATCCTTTCATTTTCATTACATCATTTTTCTTTGTATAATGATATAAAGTATATGGTTTTTGTATTATTTATTATATTTGTGTTTTATTGATCTATGAAGATAACAGTAAAAAACATAAATAGAAAATTCTATGTATATATAAGAATTATATTTGAAAGTATTTGTTGTATTGAATAATGCATTTATTCATACATTATAATATTTGAGCAAACTGGTTAAATAATTTACATTACATAACTTAATCTTATGAAAAGTTCAAATGAACTAATATATAATTCAGACAGCCCACTAATAAAATCTTGTTTGTTAGGAGGAGTATTAGCATGTCACATGTAGAGGGAGTTGATGATGGCGTAGGCTATGGTGTTAAAGGTAGCAGCGATGATTCTGATGGTGTAAGGGGTGAAAGTAAGAAAGGGAAAGGAGTGGCTGCTTCCAGTTCTACGATTGGCGTTTATGGCTATGGCAATGATGCCGCAGGGGTACTGGGCGCTTCATATAAAGGAAATGGAGTGTTTGCTCATAGCCGCTTTAACATTGGGCTAGCGGGTTACAGTGAGACCTATCATGCTATTGTAGGAGAAAGTGAGAGGACGGTAGGTGTATTGGGGATTAGCAAGGGGACGGACTATCAGAGTTTTGGTGTTGTAGGTCAAAGTGAAGATGGCGTAGGTGTATCGGGAGTGAGCAACAGCAGAACAGGTGTTTCTGCTATAAGCAATATTGGTCCAGGTTTGTGGGCCAAAAGCGACAGTGGGGCAGGTGTAGTAGCTTGGACTAATGCTGAAGAGGATGTAGCTTTGGAGGCCTGGAACACTAAGGGTCCAGCTATAAATGCTTATGGTCATGCCGGTACCTGTGTTAGAATCGCGAATACTTACGATCTCGGTTCAGGTTTAGGAGCTTACGTAAAAAAAGGCACAGCTGTGGGGGGCTACAGTGAAGATGGTCGGGGTGTAAGTTGCAAGAGCGTCAATTACGTTGGTTTATTTGGAATTAGTGATCATCATGTTGGTGTTGTTGCAGAGAGTAATACCAATATTGGTCTAGTTGCTTATAGCTATCATCATGGTCTCGCTGCTCAATTCCAGGGAGGAGTAGAGATAACAGGTCCTCTCCAGAAGCCAGGAGGCTCGTTCAAGATTGATCATCCACTCGATCCGGAAAACAAATACCTCCATCATTCATTTGTAGAATCACCAGATATGAAGAATGTGTATGATGGAGTAGTTACATTAGACAACAACGGTGAGGCAGAGATAGATCTTCCAGATTGGTTCAGTGCACTCAATACAGATTTTCGATATCAGCTTACTGCTATCGGAGCTCCTGGACCAAATCTCTATATTGCAGAGGAAATTTCTCATGCTGGTACAAACTACAATAGTAGCAGTAGCAACTACAACCACAAAAATAACAACAATCGATTTAAGATTGCAGGCGGTGCGGCAGGTATGAAAGTCTCATGGCAGATAACAGGTATACGAAATGATCCTTGGGCAAATGCTCACCCTATTCATGTTGAGGAAGAAAAGCCAGATAAAGAAAAAGGCTATTATCTATATCCAGAACTTTATGACAAACCAATGAAAAAGGGAATAATCCACTTGTTGGCAAAAGAGATGAAGCTAGGACAATTCAAAAATAAGACAAATATATAACGGGTATTTGAGTTATAGTCTACTTAATATGTTACTAGGAAAAAGTTTATAATCTATCATCTTATAGCGATTGGATGTCACTTGAAGATTATGTTGGAAGAACTGATATAGAAATGTGAAGAAGGTGGGCCAAAAATATTGTGTCAATAACAATTCACAAACCTCTGAGCCCGATAAATATGTATTTAGAAGATAGAAACAATATAGGATCAATAGAAAGTAATACCTTGTATAAACTACATTAACTTATATTGCGAATGGAAGTCGGACATTGAACTTAAATAAGGAAAATTTAAAGTTCATGATATAATATAGTCAATAGTAATATTTTTTTTAAATCTTGTAAAGTCTTTCGTTAATTCTAATGATATGGTTTTCAGTTAAATAGATGTTCTATCAATATCGCTGGTATCATCCGTTGAATTTTATTGTGATAATAAAAAATAAGGTTAATTATAAGCAGATGTTATCTCAATTTAGATAACAAAATGTATTACCCACAAAAAATTAAAGGAAATAAAACTTCAGTTTTCATCATTATCTTCACGTTCATAATGATTATCCCTGCTACTGCTATTGTGTTTACTACTACTGCTACTACCAATCCAGTTTATGGTCAGCAAGATAAAACAATTTCAATTCAACAGATTCATTAACCATACAAAGTATTCCAGCAAAAAAAGTTCACGTAGGGGATATTGAAATTGCCTACAAGATGTTAGGTAAAGGTGACCCTATTTTACTTTTTAATGGCGCTTCTGAGGATATGAATTCCTGGGATCCATCACTTCTACAGATTCTTTCTTCCAATCATACTGTAATTGCATTTGATAGTCGTGGACTTGGAAATACAACAATGGGTTCCAAACCATATTCTATGCAGCAACTAGCAAACGATGCAGCTGATCTGCTTGATGCTCTGAAAATATCAAAAACAGATGTTATGGGATATTCTCTTGGATCATTTATAGCCCAACAGCTTACAATGATCCATCCAGATAAGGTCAACAGTCTTACACTTGTTGGTTCATCATGTGGCGGAAAAGATCATACACCTAAACCACCTGAGTTTCTAA
This sequence comes from uncultured Nitrososphaerales archaeon, assembly GCA_963840085.1. Lineage (GTDB taxonomy): Archaea > Thermoproteota > Nitrososphaeria > Nitrososphaerales > Nitrososphaeraceae > TH1177. The sequence goes on along the minus strand of CAWIYT010000122.1, from coordinate 3,300 downwards.
AATTTGCGACCGAATTTATAAACAAATCTCTAAATAATATTCCTATTACTCAGGAGGAGATGAAAGAGCTTGTAACTGCTTCATTAGGATCTGGATGGATTAAACTGCATCCTGAATCTCTTGAGAACCTTCCAACAGATTTCCAGCAATTGTTTCCTGGGCTTTCCCCTGAAGCAATGAATAAGCAGACTAACGTAGGAAAGGAGTGGGAGGACAATCCAAAATGGAGTGGTGCCTGTGATGAGCTTGCAAAACTAGATAAACCCACTTTGGTCATAACTGGAACTGATGATAATAAGATAGTGCCGTATGTTAATTCTTTAAAGATTGCAGAAAAGATTCCAGCAGCCTGGCTTGTACAGATCAAAAATGCGGGTCATGCAATAATGGTTCAATATCCAGAAGAGATGGGTAAAATAATAAACACATTTCTATCGACTACAGCACAAACCAACTAATAATTTATTTATTATAATCTAGTAGGCATAGTCGTAGCAGTATGATGAGTTATTAGTTGTATTCTTGGAGTAACTAAGTAATAGATTCGATAATAAAACAACAAGTATCATTTATGGGTTCTAATCCCATTTTATGTTTATTGTCTTATTCTGGGCCAAAAATATTGTGTCAAAAACAATTCACAAACCTATGAGTCCATTGAATTTGTTAGATTAAGCCATTGATGTAAGATGCATTATATAATCAAGATATTAGAAAAAATATGACCTTAAAAAGAAATCATATCGTCCATTCATTAAAGTAAAAATATAAAAGTTTAAACAGTATATATATAATGCAATAATTGACCATAGATCAGCAAAATTCTAGTTTTAATTATGATTTTGATATAAATAGTAGCAACAGTAAATCAAAATTCATTATTGAAGAACGAAGACGATTGGTAGCCAAATTATGGGCTCAGTCAAAAACAGAAACAGAGATAGCTAGAGAACTACATTGTAATGTTTCTACTATTTGTAGAGATATCAAATTTCTAAAGAAGTTATCACAACAATTTGTATTTGATTTAGCCAAAGATTTAGGATTTTATTATAAAGGATGTATTGATACAATGGATCAGATACAACAAAAATGTTGGAACATTTATAATAATGATAATGTCTCTCAAAAGGATAAACTACTAGCATTAAAAATCATAAAAGAAACATGTGAATCCAAATTTTCATTGATAGAGAAAGGACCTTCTGTTATGGCTCTAAATTCATTACAGGAAAGAGTTGAAAAAATTGAATCATCATCAAATAATGAATTTAGATAAAACTATTAAAGAATTAACAAATCGATTAGATGAAGTTCATCCATATTCTGCTTCATCTATTAATCATCGAAATAGAAATGATGGAATTAATTACTGGAAAGGTAAAAAGATAATTTCTGTAAAAGATTGGAAGGAACTTTATGAAAAGAGTTCAACATATACAGATACTTATACAATTACTCTAACATCTAGAAAACCATTACAATACTTTCCTGATGATTATAATGGTTCAATAAATTCGTTAAGTAGTAATAGATGAAAGCTAAAGGAAGAGGCTCAGAACTGGAATAATGATTACTATGAACTATTGGAATACAGAAAGAATCCCACTTTGGGAAGAATGAAATGTTCAAAGTGTCTCTTAAGCGGATTTTTTAATGATCCAATCTTTTTAGGTATTGAAAAAGTATTTGCTAGAATTGTAACCAATCATTGCAATAATAAGAATAATATTAACAACAATATTCATGGTTTAATTACATATCCATGCCAAATTATGAATTTCTTTCAGTGTCCATTTGGAAGCAAAAAAGAAGAAAATGATAGTAATAAAGAAAATAAAGAATCAAAATATCCCTACCAAAGAGAAGATTTATTTGTTTTACAACAGAATAGTATTTGCAATTGAACAAGCAATAACTACATTTTTTGAAATAACAAAACATAATGAAATAATATATGAAGTAGATTTTCTAAATGATAGAGTTCAAGAGATCCATACTAAATATAATGGGGAACCAGAAAGTTGGGGATGGCACAAAAATGTTAATGAGCAATTATCTAAAGTTAAACCAATTTCAAACATAGTAATAAGAGATGAGCAAGATATCTATAACATTTTAACCAATAGAGAAAAACTAGAATATTTACTACAAGAATATGAAAAACAGATAAGTAATCAATTAGAGGAAGAACAAGAAGAATTAGAAATAGAATATTTAAAACCAGAATTAAAAACAAAAATGAAAAAAGAAATAAGAAAGCATAAGGAAGAACAACAAATACTGTTAAAAGAAAATAAACAGAATATTATTGATTTTATTATAGGCAATAGAGATTCGATTAGAATTGAGGATTTGAAGATTTATGAACCTATATACAAATGCTATACGCAAAAAGGAAATTGTCATATTTGCAACAACATATCTAATATTATTTGTATAAATTGTAATAAAAATATATGTTTATGTACAAATCATTGGCAAGAACATACAATAGAAAAATAGCCAATAAGTTAATTTTTATAAATATAATATCTATTTCTTAAATATAGAATTTTTAATAGATATTAAGGCTCTTAATTTAACGAAAGATCTATAACTGTGTGTATGTCCTATTCTTCCGTTTAAAAAATATCGCCTCATTTCAGAAATCATTCAATGATGTAATTTCCAAAATATGCTTACTGATATTCTATAACAGTATTTTGAATCATCCAAGATCTATTTCATTATTTTTTCTGATAGAAAATCTTCATTATCTTTTGCATCAAAGAAAACAGGCACATTTTGCGTATTTGTTGCCTTGAAACTAGTCATAAGCCAGTCTCCATTTTCAAAGATTAATGTCCTGTCCATAAATGCATCATCTATGGCAAACGTATCAGAGATTAATTGTCTGTCATAAGGCCTTGGCATTGTACCTTACAAAATAGCTATGAAGTTGTTGTAGAGCATTTGTATTTAAATGTGCAATCCTTTGAGTAGATATCAAACCATGTAGGTTATACTTACGTCCATGTCTTAACAACTTCTCAAGTGCTCTACTAGAACTTTCGGTTCCATCTTCTCTTTTTTTTCATAAGGAATAAATTCTTGTCCCTCGTCAAAGACAAATATTCTTTTTGGATTGAGAGTAAAGCCATTCTTCCTGTACCTGAATACCCTATTAATTATTTCTGAACAAAACGTTCTTGCGATGTCTGCTTCCGAAAGGTTTATAACAAATAGCCTTGGTGAGGATTCTTTTTCATCCATTATCTCTTTAACAAGATCTGTTGAATAATATCCAGTAGGATCATT